>CANRLY010000168.1 GCA_947631585.1 uncultured Clostridia bacterium | reverse complement strand
TCCCGTGTGGGCGGTTCTGCCCAGATAAAGGCAATGAAGAAAGTGTCCGGCTCGCTGAAACTGCTCTACTCCCAGTATAGGGAGCTTCAGTCGTTCTCACAGTTCGGTTCTGACCTGGATAAGGATACCAAGGACAGACTTGCTCAGGGAGAAAGAATAGTTGAGATACTCAAACAGGGAAGAAACGCCCCCGTCAGAGTTGAGGACCAGGTAGTTATAATTTATGCGGTCATAAATGGTTACCTGAAAGATGTGGAAGTTGCCGATATAAAAGACTATGAGCAGGAACTTTACGAGTATATGGATCTTTCTCAGGCGGAAGTGCTGGATTCTATCAGACAGACCGGTAACCTTACCGAAGAAAACGAACAGGCTCTGAGAGCGGCTCTCAGTACCTTTACCGAAAAATTTCTCAGTGCAAGGTGATAAACTGACCGAAAAGGAGATCATCTATGGCGACCGCTAATATGAAAGACGTCAAAAGACGTATAAAAAGCGTTGAGAGCACCAGACAGATAACCAAGGCGATGGAATTGGTGGCTTCCTCTAAATTGCGCAGAGCTAAGGAAAAAGCCGAAAGCGCACAGCCGTTTTTCAAAGCGCTGTACGACGCAATGTGCGATATTGCCGCAAACAGCCCCATAAGCTCTCAGTATACCAGAAAAAACATAGTAAAGACCGCTCTCCTTGTGGTCATCGCAGGGGATAGAGGACTTGCCGGAGGCTTTAACCATAACGTCCTTAAACTGGCTGAAAGCCGGTGCGCAGCCCTGAGAGAAGAGGGTCTTAAAGTCAAGATAATGCCTGTTGGCAAAAAAGCCGTTGAGTTCTTTGAAAAGAGAGACTATGAGCTTGCCGATACCTTCCAGCAGGTGGCTGAGGGAATGAATATCTATAAGTCAAGGGAAATATCAGACTTGATAGTGGCAATGTTCAGACACGGCGAGATAGGCAGGGCGGAACTTGTCTATACAACGCTGGTATCTGCTCTTTCGCAAGAACCGGTAAACATAAAAATGCTGCCGGTGGACGACTTCAACTATAATAAGGACGGCAAGGCGGTGAGCCTTACGGTCTATGACCCGTCGCCGGAAGAGGTCTTTGACGGGCTTATCCCTAAGTACCTGAACGGAATGGTCTACGGTGCGGTGGTTGATTCTTTCGCCGCCGAACAGGCAGCCAGACGTACAGCTATGGAATCGGCAAGCGATAATGCCGGCGAAATGATAGATAACCTGTCGCTGCTCTATAACAGGGCTCGTCAGGCTCAGATAACTCAGGAGCTTACGGAGATAGTTTCAGGTTCTCTGAAAAACAGATAATTTACAGAAAGGCGGACCTTTCAGATGGAAGAATTAAATAAGGGCAAGGTGGTCCAGATAGTGGGAGCTGTGGTTGACGTGCAGTTCAGAAAAGACCATCTTCCTAACCTTTTGAATGCCATCGAGATCGACAATAACGGCAAGAAACTGGTCATCGAGGTGGCGCAG
This sequence comes from uncultured Clostridia bacterium, assembly GCA_947631585.1. Lineage (GTDB taxonomy): Bacteria > Bacillota > Clostridia > Oscillospirales > Ruminococcaceae > JAAZZIT01. Next base: position 2,464 of record CANRLY010000168.1, on the reverse strand, counting down.
CATATCGGGGACGATACAGTAAGGTGCATAGCTATGAGCTCTACTGACGGACTGGTAAGAGGCGCTGAGGCTTTGGATACCGGAAAGGCTATTTCTGTCCCGGTGGGCAGAGAGACCCTTTCAAGAATGTTCAACCTCCTTGGCGAACCGGTGGATAATAAACCGGCTCCCGAGACCGGCGAAAGATGGGAAATACACCGTGCGCCGCCGTCTTATGAGGAACAGACCGCTTCCAATGAAGTGCTTGAGACGGGCATCAAGGTCGTTGACCTTATCGCCCCATACCTGAAAGGCGGAAAGATCGGACTTTTCGGCGGCGCAGGCGTGGGCAAGACGGTGCTGATAATGGAACTTATCAATAATATCGCTAAACAGCACGGCGGAATTTCCGTGTTTACAGGCGTGGGAGAACGTACCCGTGAGGGCAACGACCTCTATAACGAAATGATCGAGTCGGGCGTTATTGATAAGACCGTCCTGGTATACGGTCAGATGAACGAACCCCCCGGAGCTAGAATGAGAGTGGGACTTTCAGGTCTTACTATGGCGGAATATTTCCGTGACAGGGAAGGTCAGGACGTGCTGCTTTTTATAGATAATATATTCAGGTTCACTCAGGCAGGTTCGGAAGTTTCCGCACTGCTGGGAAGAATGCCTTCTGCGGTGGGATACCAGCCTACCCTTGCTACCGAAATGGGCGCTCTCCAGGAAAGGATAACTTCCACCACCAAAGGCTCTATCACCTCCGTGCAGGCGGTGTATGTCCCTGCGGACGACCTTACCGACCCTGCGCCTGCCACGACCTTCGCTCACCTTGACGCAACTACCGTGCTTTCAAGAAATATCGCATCTCTCGGTATCTATCCGGCAGTTGACCCGCTGGAGTCCAACTCCCGTATACTTACCCCTGAGATAGTCGGAAACGAACACTATAACACCGCCAGACAGGTGCAGTCTATCCTGCAAAGATATAAGGAACTTCAGGATATCATCGCCATCATGGGTATGGACGAACTTTCCGATGAAGATAAACTTACCGTAAACAGGGCAAGAAAGATACAGAGATTCCTTTCGCAGCCGTTCTCCGTTGCGGAACAGTTCACCGGAATGGAGGGCAAGTACGTTCCTATAAAGGAGACTATAAGGGGCTTTAAAGAGATAATCGAGGGCAAGCATGACGACCTGCCCGAATCTGCTTTCCTCTTTGTGGGAACTATAGATGAAGCTGTAGAAAAGGCAAAAGCTTCCTCAGCGTCGTAAACTGCGGTTTCATAACTTATCGACTGGAGATACGCAAATGAAAGAATTCAGACTGAAAATAATCACTCCGGAAAAAACTTTCTTTGACGGCATGACTGCCGAGATAGTTGCCAGAACTACCGAGGGAGACGTGGGCGTTCTCAGCGGACACTCACCCTATGTCGCAAACCTGGTCTCCGGACCGCTGAAGATCATGCTGCAAAACGGCGAGTTCCGTGTGGCGGCAGTTTCCGAGGGGGCAATAAGCGTTTCAGCCGATGAGACCGTTATATTGGCTTCAGCAGTTGAATGGGCTGACGAGATAGACGTGGAAAGAGCAAAACGTTCGGAGGAGGACGCAAGACGCCGACTGGCTGAGTATAGCTCCCAGAAAGAGTTCGACCTTGCCGAAAGAAAACTCAAACGTGCGCTCAACAGACTTACCCTTGCAGGTAAATAAGCTGAATAACTCAATAAGAATAAAAAAAGCAGTCCGGGAAATACCGGGCTGCTTGATTTTTTGCTTTATTCCACGACCTGCACTTTCAGAAGATTTGTCGTTCAGGAGACCCCCAGAGGCACTCCGGCAGTAAGTACGACCAGATCGCCGTGGTCAATGTAACCGTATTTCAGCGCCGTCTCAACAGCGTGATCTATAAGTTCGTCAGTGTTGGTCTTTTCCTCAACTATGCCCGGCAGTATCCCCCAGGACATATTGAGCTGACGGCAGGCGGTCTCGTCTGTGGTGAACCCCACTATCGGGCAGTCGGGACGATACTTGGAGATCATTCTTGCCGTCTTTCCCGTCTTGGTAACAGTGATGATGGCTGCGGCGTCAAGGTCGTGAGCGGTAGTCACCGTCGCATGGGAAATAGCGTCAGTGGTGGTGGCGTTGGGGTCGTGTTCTGCCCTGTCGAACCTTGAGATGTAATTTATGTTCTTTTCGGTGGTCTCCGCAATAAGAGCCATCGTCTTGACCGCTTCTACAGGATAATCGCCGGCTGCCGTTTCGCCTGAGAGCATTATGGCGGAAGTTCCGTCGTAAATGGCATTGGCAACGTCCGTTATCTCCGCCCTTGTGGGACGGGGATTTTTCATCATGGACTCCAGCATCTGAGTCGCCGTTATGACCTGCTTTCCGGCTTTGTAACTTTTCTTGATAAGCTCTTTCTGAATGGCTGGTATCCTCTCAAAAGGTATCTCGACCCCCATGTCTCCTCTTGCG
>CANRLY010000167.1 GCA_947631585.1 uncultured Clostridia bacterium | reverse complement strand
ATAACGTAAGACAGCGCCTGAAAGGTAAAGAAAGATATCCCGATAGGCAGACCTATTTCAGGCACAGGCAGAGAAGTTCCTGCCAGGTCGTTTAAAGTTCCCACCAGAAAACCCAGGTACTTAAAGGTCGTCAGCAGGGCGATATTTACTATTACCGCCAGGACAAGCACCGGTTTTTTCAGGCGTTCTTTACACATGAACAGTCCGCAGATATAGTTGAATAAAATAGAAAACAGCATAAGGAGGACCGCTAACGGCTCTCCATATGCGTAAAACAACAAGCTTGCTATAATGAGCAGGATATTGCGGATACTGTTTCTGCGCGCCAACATATAAAGTATATATGTCAGCGGCAAAAACAGGAACATGAATACTGTTGAACTGAAAACCATAGGTCTTTCTCCGGAAAATTATTGTGCGGCAGGATACTTGGTCCTGTCCCATGTATAATACTGGGCAGTCTGCCGGTCGGTAGTGCCGTAAAGCCGCTGATGGCTGTTGAACGGAGTGGCGTCGTAATGCCTCCAGCCCTGGGAGGTCTTTACCATATTCCACCAATGTTCCGACTGGGGGCTGGACTTGCCCTCCACTATTATGACCTCGTAGCCTGCTCTGTCAAGCAGATAGTACACCAGCGAAGCATAGTAATAGCAAGCCCCGTTCCGGAGTTTCATTCCCCTGACTACCATTTCTTCTATGCTGAGTTTGGGTGCGGTGGTATAGTACATTACAGAAGCGTAATCAAAAATGGTCTTGATACCCGTGCCGTTATCAAACAGCCAGTCGTCCGCCACAGAGGGCAGGCTTGACACGGTGATGGAGGAATAATTCGCCTTGTTAGTGAACGCTTTGTTATAAACGTAGCCTATCGTGCCGTTATACTCCACCTTGACCCAGTTGCCGCTTGTGCTGAGTTTATTCATCTTTGCGCCTTTCTGGAAAGAGACCAGGGTCTTTCCGGACCAGGCGGCTTTATCCTTTATGACCGAAGCCCTGACTGTTGCCGCATTTTTCTGTAGGGGAACTATCACAGCGCAGGAAGCCGTTTTGCCGTTGAACGTTTTGGCGGTAATGGTCGCAGAACCGTACTTTTTGGCAGTAACGACGCCGTTGTACTTATTGACCGTTGCCACCGACGTATCCGAACTGGAATAAGTGACTACCTTGGAGGCTTCGCCGGTGTTGAAAACTGCGTTCAGGTCATATTTGCCGCCCACTGAGATATAGGTCTTGGAACTGTTGAGCCGCAAGCTTGTCGGGGCTTTCTTTACCGTGATAACGCAAGTGTCCGTCCTGCCGTTGAAAGTTTTTGCGGTAACGGTCGCAGTGCCTGACTTTTTGGCGGTGACAACGCCGTTGTACTTATTGACTGTTGCAACTGCTGTGTTTGAGCTTGAATATGTGATAACTTTTGAAGCTTCACCGCTGGGAACGGTAGCGTTCAGGTCGCATTTTTCGCCGACACCCAGAGTCGTACTGCTCAGACCGATAGACACTTTGGTCGGAGCTTTCTTAACCGTTATAACACAAGTGTCGGTCTTGCCGTTGAAAGTCTTTGCGGTGATAACCGCAGTGCCGGACTTTTTGGCGGTGACAACGCCGTTATACTTGTTGACTGTTGCAACTGAGGTGTTTGAGCTTGTATAGGTGATAACTTTTGAAGCTTCGCCGTTGGGGACTGTAGCGTTCAGGTCGCATTTCTCGCCAACGCCCAAAGTTGTACTGCTCAGACCGATAGACACTTTGGTCGGAGCTTTCTTGACTGTGATAACGCAAGTGTCCGTCCTGCCATTATATGTTTCAGCTGTGATGATGGTTATTCCTGCTTTTTTAGCAGTGACAACGCCATTGTACTTATTGACCGTTGCAACAGCTGTATCTGAGCTTGAATATGTGATAACTTTTGAAGCTTCGCCGCTGGGAACTGCGGCGTTCAGGTCGCATTTCTCGCCGATACCCAGAGTTGTGCTGCTCAGACCGATAGACACTTTAGTCGGGGCTTTTTTGACCGTGATAACGCAGGTGTCCGTTCTGCCGTTATATGTTTCAGCGGTAATTACTGCTGTTCCTGTCCCATGAGCTTTGACCTTTCCGCTAAACTTATCAACAGTCGCCACGTCCTCATCTGAACTTGTGAACATTACGCTGCCGGAGTATTCGTCCTCACTGAATGTATAAACAAGCGAACAGGTCTCATCAACGCCCAGTGTTACGCTTTTCAGGCTAAGAGAAATATCGGTGGGAGCATTATGCACAGAAACATTTATTTCAGCCAAAGTTTCATCATCGGCGATATCCACAAGTCCGACTTGTGTTTCGCCCACGGCAAGAGCCGTAAGAACAAGATCTGAGTCCACCGAAAGGATATCTTCGTCGGCAATCTCAGCCCTGACTTCCGAAACATTTATCCCGTCCGGCAAATAAACCGAAAGGTCTGTTTTCTCCCCTGCCCCCAGGTCGATATTTTCTGTCGTCTGCCTGAGCTGATAAACTTCCGCATACGGGCGGATATCATTTTCATAAGCAGAACCGAAGATCCCGAAGGAGCATAAAGAAACGGCGGCTGCGGCAAGCATTACTATTGCCTTTTTTATCATACGACCATCTCCAATTTTGCGGCAAGGCAAAAGCGGCAGCCGAACCGCCCGCCCGAATGTCAAAATATGTCGATATTCATTATATCATAGAAAATGAGAAATTGCAAGAGGCAAGGGCTGGCGGCGTATAATTAACATATTTGTAATTTTTTCTATCTTGTGTTTCCCGGCTTCGCTTGCAATCTGCCGATATCCGGTGTATAATAGTCCCGACAGCCGTACAGGTCCGCCGGAGAGGTACGGCTTTCAAGAATTGTTACAGGAGAATTTATGGAAAAGTTACATTTTGAATGGACTGACAGCACAAGCGAACAGTTTCGGCGTTTCTACCTTACAACCGAAGAGTTCTACAGCAGCCTTGTGGGAGGCGCTGAAAACCGGCAAGGGTTTATTCCTTACAACCTTTCAGACAGCATACAAGACGTTCTTCTTGCTTACGCCGGAGAAAAATGCGTAGGCTGCGCCGGTCTGAAAGAGTATTCCCGTCAGGACGCCGAAATCAAAAGGGTCTGGGTAGAACCGGCTTACAGGAACCGGAAGATAGCCACTCAGATGATGGCTTTGATCGAAGAAAAAGCCGCAGAAAAAGGCTTTCTGCGGACTATTCTCCAGACACGGGAGGTCATGCGTCAGGCGGTGGGGCTTTACCGGAAGCTGGGGTATGTCAGAATACCGAACTATCCGCCGTATGACAAGCTGGACGGCGCTATATGTTTCGGAAAAAATTTGCGGTAAAACAGATCTCCGAGCATTCAGCCCGGAGATGGTTTTTGGTTGTCACACTTGAAAATCCCACTTTTATCTGGTATAATACCTGCTATAGGAAGTTTGGTTTCTGCAAAAGGCAAGCGGTTTTTACAACGATACATGAGGTGAATGTTATGGATAAAGTTATAATAAAGAACGCAGAGCTAGATAAAGAGGTCGGAGGTTTCATAAACAAAGAGTTTACTGCTTATGGGCTGAAATGCGCCGTTGAGCTTAACTTTAAAGATTTCTGCTTTGCTGCGTATGACGATGAAAAGAACATTATCGGAGTGATTGCAGGGATAGCATATTATAACGAGGTGCATATTGACAATCTGGTCGTTGCTGAGGGTTTCAGGAGCAAAGGTCTGGGAAGCAGACTCGTCGGCGCAGTTGAGGAGGCGTTCAGCGGAAAAGGTTACGACTTGATAACTCTTACCACATTTGGTTTTCAGGCTCCTGAATTTTATCCCAAACTCGGATACGAGATCGAATATGTCCGCAAAGACAAAGACCCCAAACTAAGCAAATATTTTTTGTTTAAAAAGCTATGAGCTTTGTGCCGATAAATACAAAGCGGAAGTTGTTTACCGCAGCTGCTTTGCCCGCAAAGTTTTATGAAATATTTGTTGAT
>CANRLY010000166.1 GCA_947631585.1 uncultured Clostridia bacterium | reverse complement strand
CAAAGACCGCACAGACCTGAGAGATCTGCCTGTTTTTACCATAGACGGCGCCGACACCAAAGACATAGACGACGCTATCTCCATAGAAAGAACAGCCGGCGGCTACAAGCTGGGCGTGCATATTGCGGACGTTTCCCACTATGTGGTGAAAGGCTCTGCTCTCGACCAGGAAGCTTTCAGGAGAGGCACCAGCATCTACTACGCCGACAGGGTGATACCCATGCTGCCAAAAGAGCTTTCAAACGGCATTTGCTCTCTTAATCCCAACGAGGACAGACTGGCTTTCTCCTGTCTGATGGACGTAAGCTCCGCCGGAGAAGTGACCGGCTACAGGTTTGAAAAAACCGTTATACGCTCCCGTGTGAAAGGGGTATATTCTGAGGTCAACGACATTCTTTCAGGTAAAGCAGGAGAAGAGATACTTCATAAATACTCAGAAGTGGCGGATTCTTTGCCTTTGATGAAAGAACTTTCAGATATTCTTTACAAAAACCGCATAGCTCGTGGAGCTCCCCAGCTGGAGACCCCGGAGAGCAAGATGGTCCTCGATGAAAACGGCATTTGCGTGGACGTTCTTCCGAAATCAAGGGGCAGGAGCGAGGAAATCATCGAGGACTTTATGCTGCTTGCGAATCAGTCCGCCGCAAGGTTTGGCAAAGAGAAGCTTTTGCCGTTTGTTTACCGTATCCACGAAGATCCGCCGGAGGAAAAAATATCTATCCTTGCAGAAGAGCTTGCCTCCATGAATATTCCATTTGCCCCGAATGGGAAAGTCACCCCTGCCCTGTTGAGCGGCGTTCTTGAAAGAGCCAAAGGCACGGCGTATTCCATTGCGGTGAACAATCTGATACTGCGCTCCATGTCAAAGGCGAAGTACAGCACCGACCCCATCGGGCATTTCGGGCTGGTGCTTGAGGATTACGCACACTTCACTTCCCCCATCAGGCGTTATCCCGACCTGTCCATACATCGGATAATGTCAGCTTACCTGCAATGCGGTTCGGCGGAGGAGGTGCAGAAAAAATTCGGGAAGTTCGCCGTTTCAGCCGCAGAGCGTTCCACTTCTACGGAAATATCCGCCGTTCAGATAGAGCGCAGCTGCGAGGACTGTTACAAGGCGGAATACATGAAGTCTCATCTTGGGGAAATTTTTGATGCGACAATAATATCGGCTGCGGACTTCGGAGTGTTCGCCATGCTGGAAAACACCTGCGAAGGGCTGATAAGAAAAGAGCATCTTCCTGACGGCGAATATGTATGCAGCGGAAGTTCCGCTTTGCTAAACACCCTGACAGGTCAGGTATTCAAGGTGGGCGACAGGATAAAAGTTCAGATAGCCGCAGCTGACGTCAGCTCAGGAAAAGTTGACATGGAGTACGTTCAGGCATAAGAAAACCGCTCCGTTTTGTCACGGGGCGGTAATTTTTTTATCCGAAGATCATTTCTTTTGTGATCGCAAACCATTCTCTTACCCAATAGGTCGGCAGCAGTGAAGTCTCGGTATCGGCTGAGATAGCTTTCGGGGAAAGTCCGTGCTTTTTGGCTATCATACCTGCACGGAGCTGGTGGTAGCCGTCTGTCACAATGGCGGTCTCATCATGACCAATACCCAGTTCGTCCAGCTTTTTCAGAGAAAATATAATATTTTCTTCTGTGCTCTCCGACTTATCCTCCAATATTATCCTGTCTTTTTCAACTCCGACGGCGGTCAGGTAGTCGCACATTGCCTTTGCTTCAGAAGTGGGTTCATCTGCACCCTTTCCGCCCGACACCACGCAGATGGCAGACGGCTGTTTCAAAAGGTATTCCGCCGCAGCGTCCAGCCGCCTTTTCAACATTCTGCTGGGACCGTCCTTATTGACCTTACAGCCAAGGACTATAAGCGTCCGGCATTTATCCGGCTCTTTTGGGTAATTTGAAGCCGCCTTTGACATTTTCACCGACAGCACAGCGCACCAGACCAGACCGGCGGCGACGGCAGCGCATAGCAGCAGAAAAGCTGTTTTTCCGGCGGGAGTTCTGCAAATCGCCGAGACCAGCAGTTTAGTTTTATCAAAAAACAGTGTTGCCGACAGCAAAGCCCCAAAAAACGCAGTTCCGGCGATATTTCCGATACACGGAAGCCCCATCATTATAGTCAGCAGGAAGGTGGCAAGTCCCACAGCTTCCGCAAAGACCAGTATACCTTTTATTATCATTTTGTCTCCTTTTTCTCTATTAAAAACACCGCAGAAGTCTATTCTACGGTGTTTTCTTTACGCTTTCTGTGAAGTTTCAGTTCCTCTGTACGTCTGCGGCGGAGGTCGTTTCGTAGCGCAAGATCTGGCAGTTCCCCATAAAAAAGTTTCTGAACTCATCGTTAGTCATATTATGAAAATAAGTCTTGATAACTCGGCAGACCCCTCCATGGGAGACCAGCAGTATCTTATCGTCCGAACAGGTGCGCCTTATCTCGTCCAGAAAGTCATAGACCCTATGGGCAAGCTGTAGGAGCGATTCGCCTGTTCCGCCCATTCTACAGCCAAATTGCAGCTTTGCAGGTTGAAATCCCTCGTAGTTGCGTGGTTTTCCCTCATAATCGCCATAATCCCACTCGGTCAGTCTCTCGTCTATCACCGTCGGGACTCCCAGTCTGTCGGCAACTACGGAAGCGGTCTGTCTTGCACGTTTCATCGGTGAGACGAATATCACATCTACGCCGCCAAGTTTTTCAATTTCCCCGGCAAGCGTTTTTGCCTGTTCAAGACCGTTATACGTCAGGTCAAGGTCGGTAACGCCGAGTATTCTGTTATCCAGATTCCAGCTGGTCTGACCGTGTCTGGTCGAATATATTATCATCGACTTTCAGATCCTTTCAACATCAGAACTCCAGTTTCTTTATCCTTTCCATTGCTTCCCTGGTGCGGTCCTTGTCACCGAAAGCCGTGAGCCTGAACCAGCCCTCGCCGTTTCTGCCAAAGCCTGCTCCGGGAGTTCCCACAACGTTCGCCTTTTCAAGAAGCAGGTCGAAAAACTCCCAGCTGCCCATTCCATTGGGGCATTTCAGCCAGATATAAGGGGAATTTTTACCTCCCGTATATCTTATTCCCATTTCATCGAGAGCCTTAGCGATGACCTTGGCATTTTCCTGATAATAGCGGATATTCACCTTTATCTGCTCCTGACCCTCCGGCGTGAAAACTGCCGCAGCAGCGCACTGCACAGGATAAGAAACGCCGTTGAACTTAGAGCCTTCTCTTCTTCCCCAAAGCTGTGAAATGCTCACCTGGCTGCCGTCGCTGGCAGTAACGGCAAGTTCGTCGGGGATAACTGTATAGCCGCATCTCATTCCGGTAAATCCTGCGGTCTTTGAAAGAGAGCACATTTCGATAGCGCACTTTCTTGCTCCCTCCACCGCAAAAATACTTCTTGGCACGTTTTTCTCGGTAATAAAAGCTTCATAAGCCGCATCGTAAATAATTACGGCGTTATTTTTTATCGCATGGTCTACCCAGGCTTTCAGCTGGTCGGCGGTATAAGCCGAACCGGTGGGGTTATTTGGTGAGCAGAGGTAAATGATATCAGCGTGGACATTCTCATCGGGCATTGCCGCAAAGCCGTTCTCCTCGTTTGAATCCGCAAAGATTATCTTTCTGCCGTTCATAAGGTTAGTGTCCACATAAACCGGGTACGCCGGGTCGGTTATCAGGACTACGTTATCGTCCCCGAAAATGTCAACTATATTTCCGCAGTCGGATTTAGCGCCGTCGTTAATCCTTATTTCGGACGGAGACACTGTTACTCCGAAGCTCTTATAATAGCCGGCGACAGCCTCCCTGAGAAAATCATATCCCGCTCCGCTGTCCTCATAGCCTCTGAACGTCTCCTTGACGCCCATTTCGTCCGCACCTTTTTTCATAGCTTCCACGGCGCACTTAGCTATAGGAAGGGTCACATCGCCGATGCCCATTCTGATGATATCGGCTTCCGGGTGAGCTTTTGT
>CANRLY010000165.1 GCA_947631585.1 uncultured Clostridia bacterium | reverse complement strand
GTCGCCCTCCCTTATCCGCATGGTGCGGCGTATCTCCTTGGGGATAACTACTCTTCCCAGATCGTCTATCCGACGAACTATGCCTGTTGCTTTCATATTTTAAACCTCCAAAATTGCAATTTTCAGACTGCTAGGTCTTTTATGGATTTATTATCTGCTGTTTTTGCAGGTTTATTCTTAACTTTCCTTATCTGCCACCGGAAGTTTCTGAGAAATTTTTCTTTCGGGCGTTCCGTAAACTTTATAGACAGGCAATATAACTATAGTCAAAAATTCATATTTTCTTTAAAAAGCCTGCGCATTTCTGCTTTTTTGCTCAAAAAATCTCACTGCGCAGACGGGAATTTTTTGCGTTTTGCCATTGAAAAGTAAGAGCTTATCTGTTATAATGTAAGTTGACCAAATAAAACGAAAGAAGGGCAGTCGTATGGAAATAAAATACCAACTGACTAATTCACCTAAGGAAAAACCGGCTGACGAAACCAAGCTGGGCTTCGGTCACATCTTCACTGACCATATGTTCATTATGGACTATGACACAGGCATGGGCTGGCATGACGCCAGGATAGTTCCCTTCGGGGACATCAGCCTTTCGCCTGCCGCTATGTGCCTCCACTACGGACAGGAGATCTTCGAGGGTCTTAAAGCTTACAGGACCGCAGACGGAAGCATACAGCTTTTCAGACCGGACGAAAACTTCAAGAGAATGAACGTTTCCGCCAAGAGAATGGTAATTCCTGAGCTGGACGAGGAATTTTGCCTGAAAGCTCTTATGGAACTGCTGAAAGTCGAAAAGGACTGGGTGCCTCACACGGAAGGCGCTTCCCTTTACATCAGACCTTTCATTATTTCCTGCGACCCGTATGTGGGCGTAAGACCTGCCGATCACTATATGTTCATGATAATCCTTTCCCCGTCGGGTGCGTATTATTCCACCGGTCTCAACCCTGTAAAGATCTATGTTGAGCAGAAATATGTCAGAGCGGTGAGGGGCGGAACAGGCTTTGCAAAGACCGCCGCTAACTACGCTATTTCCCTTGCAGGACAGGACGAAGCTCACAAGCAGGACTATGAGCAGGTGCTGTGGCTTGACGGCGTGGAGCAGAAGTATATCGAGGAAGTAGGCTCTATGAACATATTCTTCGTTATAGACGGAGAGGTCATCACACCGCAGCTGACAGGTTCGGTGCTTCCCGGAATAACCAGAAAGTCCGCTCTTGAGATCTGCAAGAAGAAAGGCTATAAGGTAAGCGAGAGACGCATCACCATAGAGGAAGTTGCAAAGGCTTATGACGAAGGCAAGCTGGACGAGGTGTTCGGCACGGGAACTGCGGCGGTAATTTCGCCGGTAGGTCACCTGAAGTGGGGCGACAAGATCATGACTATCAACGACAACAAGATAGGCGAGATCTCCCAGATGCTTTACGACACCATGACCGGTATCCAGTACGGCAAGCTGCCGGACGAGTTCGGCTGGATCTATAAGCTTGAGGACTGATAAATAAGTAAGTATACCACCGCCGCCCCTGACCGATAGGTCAGGGGCGGCGTTTGCGTTTGCTTCAAGTCCTGGATAAACTGTCCGGCTATTCGCCGGACTGGACGGAGTCCGTGCCGGTGTTGTCGTTGCGGACGATGATCTTCACCGCCTGCTTGTGGTTCTCAATGACCGAGACCGTGTATGCTCCTCCGCTTTCGCCGTCAAGAGTCCAGGCGATCTCGTGGTCGGAGGTAAAGCGCACATGGGAGGTCTTGAAGGTGTAAAAATACTTGCTGGTAAGATTCTTGGTGAGAATACAGTTTATTATGCTGCTCAGCTCCAGCGGAGAATTTGGCATCTTCACCAAAGTGACCTCAAACAGCCCGTCGTCGAACAGCACGCCCTTTGACACCAGATTTGAAAGCCCTGCCACCGAAACTGTGTTAGACACCAGCCCCAGTATGAAATCGTCCCGATAAGTTTCACCGTCATGCTCTACCGTGATGTCGTAAGCCTCCAGCGTTTTTATGCGCTTGACCGCTTCCATCAGATAAGCCAGATGCCCGAATATGTTCTTTGTGGACTGTGGCGTTTCGTATGAAACTTCCGTGAAAGCCCCGAACGCCGCCACATAGCAGAAATAGTCGCCGTTGAATGAACCTACGTCGTAAGCAAACGGTGCGCCCTGCATAATGTTCTCAGCCGCCTGGAGCATATTCTTGGGAATGTCCATGCTGTTGGCAAAATCGTTTACCGTTCCGGCAGGAATGTACCCCAGCGGCGTTTTGACTTCGCTGCTCATCATGCCTTTTATCGACTCGCTGAGAGTCCCGTCCCCGCCGGAGGAGACCACCAGGTCGAACTTGTGGGCGCAGTCCTTTATCTTCTCGTAACAGTCAAGCCTTGCCTGAGTGGGGTAAGCCGTCACTTCGTATCCGCCTTTGGTAAAAATGTCTATAATGTCCCCAAGCTGATTTTTCAGGCTGCCCTTGCCTGCGTTGGAATTGTATACAAAAAGTAGCTTTTTCATAAAAACCTCCTGCCGCTTTTTTTTAAAAAGTCCATATACATTTTAGTATCTTTTTCCCGTTAAGTCAAGTGATAAGATAAATTTTACATTTCCGTCAGAAAAGCCGCACTGAAAAGGCAAATGCTATTTACAAAGAGAAAAAAATGTGTTAAAATATGTGATGGTGATGTTGGTGAAAAAACTGGTGTATGTGATGTTCATGACCCTTAGCCTGTCCCTGCTGACCGGCATGGCGGCAGGGGGAATTATCATCGGGGCGGACTGCCTGATAAACAACAGACCTATGACTGCGGAAAGAATACTCAGCCTGCTCAGGTGGGGACTTGCCGTGGCTCTGGGAATAACGCTTGCCGCAGCAGGCTGCTCGGTGTTCGCTTCAAAAATAAGATCAAAAAGGCTGGCTAAACTCCTTCGGGAGGAGGGCTACAGCGATAATTACTATAACGCCATTATCAAAATGATAAAGTCCGGCTTGCGCCGCCGCCGTACCGACGACCTGCTCTTTCTTGCCGGGGAACTCAGCGACGGCGGACGGTTCGCCGACTCTCTTACCGTCATGAACAGCATAGACCTTGGGAAAGTCACAGAAAGGCAGCTGGCGGAATATTACAACTGCTACTTATATATACTTCTTGTGAACGGGGAACAGCAGCTTGCCGAAAAGGTCTACAGCGTCTGCCGGAAACTGCTTATCAGGTACTGCGAAGATAAGTTCGAGTGCGCTGCGGTGCTGCATACCCTGGGAACGCTGGAGTATTCAAGAGGGGAATATTTTCGGGCGGAAAACCTGTTTTTAAGGGCAAGAGACGAAAGCACGGATATAGAGCAGGTGAATATCTGCAATATGTATCTTGCGCTCATCTTCCTTAAAACAAACCGCAAGGAGATAGCTAAAAAACTGGTGCTAAGAACTATTCCCGAACTGACTGAGCTTCACCAGAAAAGGGAAATGCTCAACCTTATGAAAATGGTTGAGCTTGCATACGATATACATATGTGAGACAAAAAACAGAAAGGAGAGAATAAACAGTATATGCAGCAGGCGCTGATAAACTGGTTCGCAGACAACCTTAGCTGGCTGCCCAGAGAGGCGGTCGTGTTCGTAATATCCATGATACCTATACTGGAACTGAGAGGAGGTCTTATCGCTGCTTCTCTCCTTGGAGTGGGATATGTAAAAGCAGTCATCATCTGTATCATCGGCAACGTTATACCTGTGCCGTTCATACTGCTTTTTATAAATAAAATATTTGAAGTGATGAAAAAAACCAAGACTTTCTCCGGACTGGTGGGCAAGCTTGAGGATAAAGCTATGAGCAAAAGCGATAAGATCAAAAAGTATGAGTTCGCCGGATTGGTGCTGTTCGTGGGAATACCTCTCCCCGGAACTGGCGCTTGGACTGGCTCGCTTATCGCCGCACTGCTCAGGGTCAACCTGAAAAAAGCTTTCCCCGCAGTGCTTTGCGGACTGCTCCTCGCTACCGCTATAATGTCAGTCATAACCTCCCTGATACCCTACCTTATAACCCTTTTGTAATATCTGCCTTGCTGGTGGGG
>CANRLY010000164.1 GCA_947631585.1 uncultured Clostridia bacterium | reverse complement strand
CCTATAAACTTCAAATACCTCAAGACCGACAAAGATAAGAACAGCTACACCTATGACAAATTCCCTGAAAGTGTTTACCAAGAAAGCGATACTGCAGCTAAAAGTACTAAAGACGGAGAGTATCTTATCTGGAATGACACAACTGACTATTCCAAGAAAAACATTGCCGAGAACACGAGAGTGAAAGATACAGTTAAACAAACTGTAACATTCTATTTCGGTACTGTTGCGGAGAAGACAGTCAGCGAAGATACAACTCTGACAAACACCAAAGGCGTAAGCGTTAAAGAATATCTGAAAGAAAATCCCGACGATCCAACGCTGGCAGAATTCAAAAACGACTACGCAAAAGACCGTCTCGGTATCATCATGCTGTCAGCCGATAACAACTCGCTTGCTATCACCAAAAAGGTTGATAATACTAGTAACCCTGATGATAAAACTCATTCTTGGAAATTTACCGTTACTGTAAAACCTGATGGCAGTGAAGCTATTGGTGAATTTGATGACCAAAATGCAACCGGCTTCACACTGAAGTGGTATAATCTTGTTGGTGAGGACAGTTGGGAATTAGAAAACCCAACATCAGCAGAGCATAGCGAAACAATTACATTTACAAAAGGCAGTTACGGCACTTACACCACTTACACCGCTGACATTTATCTGAAACATGGTGAAAAAGTTGTTATCGAAGGTCTGCCGGAGGGCAAATGGCAAGTTGTAGAAGATCCCGATGTTTTCTGCACACCGCACAACGACCAAAGCGTTTATGACGAAGATGAGTGGCGTTATAACAAGGCTGAGTCAACACTGACGGACATCGAGCTGAACCCAGCTTCGCAAGTAAACTATATCAACGAATTTCCGTATGAATTACCGTCCACGGGCGGCAGCGGTATCGTTTGGTATATCGTCATTGGAACAGCGCTTACGGCTGTTGGTATGACCCTCTTCGCAGTGCTGTATTTCGACCGTAAAAAGAAAGTGCGCAAGTAAATAAAACAACAGACCCGAACTTTTTGTGGTTCGGGTCTGTGTTTTTTATTCAAGCGATATATCCAAAAGCCCTGCCGAATTGCCCAGTGAAACGGTAATAGTATCACAACTTTCGGAATTTTTCGGAATGTCCAGGGTATATTTTACAAAGTCGTCGTCGCTGTCTGAGGAGGTAACACGAACGGAAGATTTTTTTCCGCCAAAGTCCACGATAAGATCGCACGGTTCTATAGATGCCATTGCGGTGAATGTTATTTTGCTCCTGCCGTGCAGGTCAACGCCGCCATAAGTTGCGCTTCCGCCCCAGCCGACTACCTTTATATAATGCCGTTGCAGTTTTTTAGAATAGCAGATACGCATTATTTCGCAGCTTTCAAAACTCTGAGCCTCAAAAACTGCTCCTCTTTTGCCTAGCGGTTCGCCGATAATTTCAAGGCTTGCCTGCGCTCTTATATCGTCGCTTGCCGAGGCTGCGAAGAAGTTATAAACACCGCTCTCGACGATCATTTTACCGTTTCGCAAATTATATATTTCAAGCGCATGATCGGGAACAGTTACCTCTGCCGTTACGCTCTCCCCTGCCCTTACGAACACCCTTGCAAAGCCGCAAAGCTTTTTGTCAGGACGTTTTGCCTGGGAATTTTGCATACTGTAATAGATCTGCACGACCTCCGTTCCGTCGGTATCGGAGGTGTTTTTTATGTCTATATGAGCCTTAACACAGCCGCTCTGACGACTGACAGTCAGCTTGCCGTACTCAAACGACGAATACGACAGCCCATGCCCGAAAGCATACAGCGGCTTCCCCCTAAAGTACATATATGTAGCTTCGTTTTTCTCGATGTCGTAATCTTTGATGTCGTGCAGGTCGTTGTCGCTTGCGTACCATGTCATAGGAAGTTTTGCGGAAGGGTTATTCTTTCCGCTTAGAGTATGAGCAACTGCCGTACCCAAATGCGCCCCTGCGTGAGAAGTATACAAAATTGCAGGCAGCTTTTTATCCTCCTCGACTATCGCAAACGGGTAACTGGACACCACTGTCATAACGGTATCTGGGTTGTTCTCGCAAAGAGTTACAGCCATTTTGGGCTGGATATTAAGGGCAAGGGTTTTTCTGTCGTAACACTCTTTTGCAACTTGCAGAGGGTGATTTCCCACGCAGTAAACAACAAGGTCGTTTTCTTTCGCAAGCTTTTCCGCTCTGCTTTCACCCAGAGAAACCATTTCTATAGTAAACATAACGTCATCACATTCACATTTTACAGGTGATGCAATTATGCTTCCATCATCTTTGCAAACAAGCCGCTTGTGGAACAGAAATTCTTCTATAACGGTCTTGTCGCTTTCAGGAACGGCAAAAAAGTTGAACGTTTCATGGGTGAACCATGCGTATATTTGCCGGTCATGCAACTTTACACTGTCATCATCATCAAGCCGCAGGTACTTTTTATACTTCACCGAGAAAAAGCAGTTCCAGTTTTCGCCCCATTTTTGCAGCTCAAACATCTCGCTTTCACCGACTTTTTCAGCGCAGGCGGCAACGTTTCCGTTCTCATCTACAGAAAGGTACTTTCCGTTTTGTGCCTTTACAGCGACAATATCCCATAAACTGTCGTGCGAAACCACGCTTTCCGGATATTCTTCCCTTATTCCATAAAGCACCGATTTATCCCCGGACGAAATTCCCGTGTACCAATCCATAGGGTTCTCGTCAGCCATTGCACCCACGACCGCTATTTTCTTTGGCGCAGTTTTAAGCGGCAGTATACCGTTATTTTTCAGCAGGCAGACCTGCTCCAGCGTGGCACGGAAATTGACATTTTTATGCTCTTCACAATCAACTATTTTCTTGGAAATGCTGTCAAACGGGCAGTCTTTATCAAGCTGACCCAGTTTTATGCGTGCAAATATGACGTTTTCCAAAGCCTTGTCAATATCCTGCTCAGTAATTTTGTTTTCTTTCAGCGCCTGGAGCGCCGCATTCTTTACAATAGTTTCGCCGTCGGTCATGGTATCACAGCCTGCTTTGAGCGCAAGCGCCAGAGTTTCGCTGTGACTGTCGGTGTAGTGGTGTGATGTATATATCTGCGAAAATCCGCCGCCGTCGGTGACAACGAACCACAGACCCCAGTCGTCTTTCAGGACGTTTTGCAGGTCTGTATTGCAGACTGATGGTACGCCGTTCACCTTATTATAAGAAGCCATAACGCTGCGTGCGCCGCCATTTTTTACAGCATTTCTGAAAGGCGCATAGTAGTACTCATGCTTTTGGCGCAGTGTGCAGCAGGAATCATCACTTCCCCTGTTCTGCTCGTTATTGTTGGCGCAAAAATGCTTCAGCGTGGGGATAGTCTTAAAATACCTGCCATTATCCCCTGCCATACCCGTAGTGTAGGCTCTTGCAAGCTCTCCTGCCAAAAACACGTCCTCTCCGTAGGCTTCTTCTACCCTGCCCCACCTAGGGTCACGAACAGGGTCTATAGTAGGACCCCACAGGCAAAGATACGACTTCCCCTCTGTGTTGTAATAAGCACGCGCCTCGTTTGCAGCTATTTCGCCAAGCTGCTCCATAAGTTCGGTGTCAAAAGTAGATGCAAGTCCCACAGGCTGAGGAAAAACAGTAGATATCCTGTCCTTCTCCCTGCCTACAAAGCCACGTGCAACTTCTGCGCCAATATAAAAATCATTCAAGCCCAGCCTCTTTATCTCATTATGATGAGTAGTAAGCAGACCGAGTTTTTCTTCAAGGGTCATCTGCTTTACGATGTCTTTCGCTCTCTGCCAAAACTTTTTATCAACAATATCTGACATATAATATCACTCCGCTAAATTGATCTAAAATTTAAATAATTATACCAGTAAGCAAACTATTTTTCGTACCAATTGTCAATTTCTGCCTGTAATATTTGCTTCGGCTTTAATTCCTCGTTTTTGTCAAGAATAAGCCGAAACAGCGGGTATAGATCCGAATCCGCAAATTCCATGTCCCCATGAAGAGTCTGCCCGAATATTTTAATCTTTTCTTTCGGGGTGCCGTAGGCAACACCTTAACAACGATTATTTGGTAAAGTTTGGACGGTTGGTTTTACAAC
>CANRLY010000163.1 GCA_947631585.1 uncultured Clostridia bacterium | reverse complement strand
GAAGCCTCATCGGAAAGTATATCGCCGAACAAGTTTTCGGTAACGATAACGTCAAACTGGGCAGGATTTCTTACCAGCTGCATAGCGGTGTTGTCAACAAGGATATCTGAAAATTCCACATCAGGGTATTCTTCGGCGACCTTATGGGCAACTTCCCTCCAGAGTCTTGAGGAATCCAGAACGTTCGCCTTATCTACAGAGTGTACCTTAGATCTTCTCTTTCTTGCCATATCAAACGCCACACGGCAGATCCTTTCAACCTCGTAGTCGCTGTAAGCCATCGAGTCGGAAGCCGATTTTACGCCGTTTTCATCAACGTGGGTATCTCTTTTTCCAAAGTATGCGCCGCCGATAAGTTCTCTTACTATCACAAGGTCAAGACCGTTTTTGGTTATCTCTTCTTTCAGAGGGCAAGCTCCTGCCAGCGCTGGGATAAGCTTTGCAGGGCGGATATTTGCAAAAAGTTTCAAAGCCCCTCTTATGCCGAGCAGACCGGCTTCAGGTCTGAGGTTTCCGGGGAGAGTATCCCACTTCGGACCGCCCACTGCTCCCAGCAGAACGCTGTCCGACGCAAGGCAGATATCTATAGTTTCCTGTGGGAGAGGCACGCCTGTTGCATCTATAGCGCAGCCGCCCATCAGCACGTCTGTATACTCAAACTTATGGCCGTACTTTTCGCCGACCTTATCCAGCACCTTTTCAGCTTCGGCAACGATCTCTGGTCCGATACCGTCGCCCTTGATGACTGCTATCTTATAATTCATATCTATCGCTCCTTTTAAATGTTTATCAGCCTTTCAACGAATTGAGCAGACCGTTTTTGTTGATGATGTTTATGAGAAACTCCGGGAACGGCTGACCTTTATAGGTCTCGCTGCGGGTCTTATTGGTGATAACTCCGGTATCGAAGTCTATCTCCACCTCGTCCCCTGCCTGTATCTTTTCGGCTGCTTCGGGACATTCGATTATCGGCAGACCGATATTGATAGCGTTCCTATAGAATATTCTGGCGAAAGTTTTTGCAATTACGCAGGAAATACCGCTTGCTTTAATGGCAAGTGGAGCGTGTTCTCTGGAAGAACCGCAGCCGAAGTTGGCTTCGGCAACTATTATATCCCCCTCATTGACATTTTTTACAAAGTCGATATCTATATCTTCCATACAATGGGCGGCAAGTTCCTTGGGGTCTGCGGTATTGAGGTATCTTGCAGGGATAATTACGTCAGTATCAACGTTATCGCCGTATTTATGGACTTTTCCGTATGCTTTCATATAAAATTACCTCCTTGTTTCGTCACATTATTTCGCTGGGCTGAGAGATCTTTCCGGTCACAGCCGAAGCCGCAGCCACCACGGGAGACGCAAGGTAAACTTCGCTCTCAGGGTGACCCATTCTGCCCACAAAGTTCCTGTTTGTAGTAGCGACTGCTCTTTCGCCCTTGGCAAGGATACCCATATGACCTCCCAGGCAAGGACCGCAGGTAGGTGTAGAGATAGCGCAGCCGGCGTCCATGAATATTGCGAACAGTCCCTCGTCCATTGCCTGTCTCCAGATCTTCTGGGTGGCAGGGATAACTATACATCTTACTCCGTCGGCAACTTTCTTGCCTTTGAGGATCTCGGCTGCCGCTCTCAGATCCTCTATCCTGCCGTTGGTGCAGGAGCCGATGACTACCTGGTCGATCTTTATATCGCCGAACTCGTCAAAGGTACACGGCATCGTAAACTGCGTCCTCGTCAGCCTTATAAACGGTAAACGGGCGGTCTGTCCTTTCCTTGATGAACTGGATAGTTTTATCGTCAACTTCAAATATGCCGTTCTTTCCGCCTGCTTCGATAGCCATATTAGCCATGCAGAGCCTGTCCTCCACCGAAAGGGTCTTTACGCCCTCGCCGGTAAATTCCATAGACTTATAGAGCGCACCGTCAACGCCTATCATTCCGATGATGTGGAGGATAACGTCCTTTGCGCTTACATATTTGTTAAGTTTTCCTGTAAGTTCAAATTTAATAGCGGACGGCACTTTGAACCACGCCTTGCCCGTCGCCATGCCGGCGCACATATCGGTAGAGCCGACTCCGGTGGAGAAAGCCCCAAGCGCACCATAGGTACAGGTATGCGAATCCGCCCCGATCACCAGATCACCGGGGACTACCAGTCCTTTTTCAGGAAGCAGGGCGTGTTCCACACCCATATCTCCCACGTCAAAAAAGTTTTCAACGCCGTATTTTCCACAGAAATCACGGCACTGCTTACACTGAGTAGCAGCCTTGATGTCCTTATTTGGGGCGAAGTGGTCCATTACCATTGTGACCTTCTTGCCGTCAAAGACTGAATCAAAGCCGGCTTTGTTGAACTCGTTGATGGCTACAGGCGAGGTAACGTCGTTTCCCAGCACCAGATCGAGGTTTGCCATAATGAGCTGTCCTGCTTCGACTTTGTCAAGTCCTGCATGAGCGGCAAGGATCTTCTGAGTCATTGTCATTCCCATAAAAAACACTCCTTATAATAAAATTTACGAAAAATAAATTTCCTTATTGCAATTATAGCACACATTATGTTATAATTAAAATACATATTTGGAATAGGTTTTATAACTTAAAGTTATACATGGAGCTGCAAATGGAACAGAATCTGAATCAGTACAAAATTTTTTATGCGGTCGCTTCGGCGGGGAGCATTTCAAAAGCCAGTGAGAATCTTTACATTTCACAGCCGGCGGTGAGCAAGAGCGTTTCCAAACTGGAAAGTTCTCTGGGGGTCACCCTTTTAAAAAGAGTGAGCAGGGGCATTTCCCTGACCGAAGAAGGCAAGGCTCTTTACGAGCAGCTGGGGATTGCTTTTTCAGCCATTGAAGCCGGTGAGCGCAAGATAAAAACTATCCACGGTTTGGGTGTTGGAAAGATAAGGATAGGCGTTTCGGCAAGTTTATGCAGGTACATTCTGCTTCCCTATCTGAAAGGTTTCATAGAGGACAATCCCCACATCAGGGTCACCATCGACTGCCGTTCTTCGGCGCAGACGACGGCTCTTCTGGCGCAGGGAAAGATAGACGCCGCAGTTGCGGTAAAGAGCGATATTATTTCCGGGGAAAATTTTATTGCTCTGGGGGAGCTGGAAGATATTTTTGTTGCGACTCCCACCTACATCGACAATCTGAAAATGCGCACTGGAGCTGACATTTCCGACACATACAGTCTCCTTAGCAGCGCAGACCTGATGCTTCTTGACGAAAAGAACGTAACAAGGATATTTGTTGACGAATATCTGCGTTCCTGCGGCATTGAGCCGAACAATTACCTTGAAGTTACAAACATGGATCTGCTCATCGAGTTTGCGAAGATAGGAATGGGCATAGCCTGCGTTATCAGGCAGGTGGCGTCGGACGGGCTGAAAAGCGGCAGCATTATCGAGATACCCCTTGAAAAGCCTATGAAGCGGCGTACTGTAGGGATAGTTTTTGCAAAGGACAAGTTTTCCTCAGCGGCGGCGGAAAAGCTGAAAGAGTGGGTCATGAGCAACAAGGACAACATTGCCGCAAGCGCAGGAGGGGTCTTATGAAAACGTTGATATTTTTTGGTTCTCCCCACAAAAACGGCGACTGCGCCGCACTGATGGAAGTATTAACAGGCAGGCTTATCGGTGAGAAAAAAGTTATCGACTGCTGGGCGGAGGGGATATCCCCCTGCTGCGACTGCCGTTTTTGCCAAAAAGAGCGCAGCTGCGCCATTAATGACGGCATGACGGAAGTTTACCAAGAGATAAGCGGCTGCGACAGCATCGTGCTGGTTTCGCCGGTTTATTTTTGTCAGCCCACCGGCAGGCTGCTGGACGTATGCAGCAGGTTCCAGAAGTACTATTCAGAAAGGACATTTCTGGGAAGCGAACCGTTTTCAAAGCCGAAAAAAGGCGGCATTATCCTTACCGCCGGAGGAAGCGGAGGTATCAGTTCCGCCGAAGCCACCTGCCGTTTGCTGTTAAGGTCAGCCGGTGCAAGAGAGGTATTCCCTGCGGTTTCAAGCGCAGGCACAGACAAGCTCCCTGCCAAGCTGGACAAAGCCGCACTGGAAAGGTCGGCGGAGCTGGCTGA
>CANRLY010000162.1 GCA_947631585.1 uncultured Clostridia bacterium | reverse complement strand
GCATTTGCAGAAACTGCCATTCCAGTATTATGACGACCGTCCCCACGGAAAAATACTTATCCGTGTGGTGAACTATGTAAACTCCGTATCGGATATGCTTTCAAACGGTATCATAAACGTGATACTGGAATTTCTGAACATGATATTCATAACGGTGTTCATGTTTGCAACGGACATGAAGCTTTCGCTGGTGGTGCTGGCAGGACTGCCGGTGTTCGTGCTGCTCATCTGGCTGATAAAACGTCACCAGAGGCGGGCGTGGCAGATGGTCTCAAACAAAAATTCCAACCTGAACGGTTACTTGCAGGAAAGTATCTCCGGCGCAAGGGTGACTCAGATATTCACCAGGGAAGAGGAGAATCAGGGGATATTTGAAAGGCTGTCTATGGCTTGCAGGAAAAGCTGGATGAGAGCGGTGTCTTTCTCAAACCTGGTATGGCCTTGCACTGACAACATTCAGACGATAGTCAGAGCGGCTATCTTTGCGGTGGGGCTGCTGGTGATGACTCCGGCGGCGGTGTCGCTGGGAACTATTGCGGCGATGACTTCTTACGCTTCACGGTTCTGGCAGCCGATAATGAACCTTTCAAACCTTTTCAACAACTTTATAAACAACATCGCTTATCTGGAGAGGATATTCGAGACGCTGGACGAGCCGGTCACGGTGGACGACGCTCCGGACGCTTACGAGCTTCCCAAGATAAAAGGAGACGTTTCTTTCAAGGACGTGGTATTTGCCTATGAGGAAGGCACGAACGTTCTGAACGGGGTATCCTTTGACGTGAAAGCAGGGGAGAGCATTGCGCTGGTAGGTCCTACGGGAGCTGGAAAGTCCACCATCGTGAACCTGATATCCAGGTTTTACGACCTCAACAGCGGAAGCGTCACGGTGGACGGTCACGACATATCCAAAGTGACATTACATTCGCTCAGGTCGCAGATGGGCATAATGCTTCAGGACAGCTTTATTTTCAGCGGAAATATTCTTGACAACATACGTTACGGAAAACTGGACGCCACTGACGAAGAGGTGATAAAGGCTTCCGAGACGGTCTGCGCACATGAGTTCATCAGCAGAATGGAGCAGGGTTACGACACGCCGGTGAACGAGAGAGGAACTGCTCTTTCCCAGGGGCAGAGGCAGCTTATCTCCTTTGCAAGGACGCTTATCTCCGACCCGAAGATACTTATTCTGGACGAGGCGACTTCTTCCATAGACGCAAGGACGGAAAGGCTTTTGCAGAAAGGCTTGCAGGAGCTTCTGAAAGGCAGGACGTCGTTTATCATTGCGCACAGGCTGTCCACCATCAAGAACTGCGACAGGATAATGTACATTGACGGCGGCGGAATAGTTGAGTGCGGAAGTCACGATGAGCTTATCGCCAAAAAGGGCGCATACTACGATCTGTATATGTCTCAGCACATGGAAAGCGAAAAGACCGCCTGACGGTCTATCTACAAACAGTGAAGCTCCCCCACGCCAAGGGGGAGTTTCTTTTTGTCTTGAATTTCGCCTACGGGAGCCGGAAAATGTAAAATTTATGTTAAGCATATTGACAGTCCTCTCGATCTATGCTAAAATAATTCTTGCGTTTGAAATCGGACATTTGAAATCGGGCGCATAAGTTCCAGCCGTTCAGCGTAGTTACCGGCTGCTGGTGTAGCTCAGTTGGTAGAGCAGCTGATTTGTAATCAGCAGGTCGGGGGTTCAAGTCCGTCCACCAGCTCCAATTACCCGGTGGCACAATGCAAGGGGTGCAATGCAAGGGGTGCAAACGGAGCGCAACGCAAGGTGTGCAACAGGTTCAATGCACGGTGTGCATGAGTTCCGGTTAGTGTCAGGCGGAGCGGTTTTGGTGTTAAGGCGAACGGTTCAGGCGGTGAGCGGAGCGGTTCGGGCGTCAGGCGGAACGGTTATGGATTTGAGGACTTGGGCGCAATTGGCGGTCGGGCTGAATTTTCAGATCCTGACATCTATTAGTGCTTCTTACTTCTAACCTCTAACCTCTAACTTCTAACCTCTAACATCTGACCTCTATTCTTGCTTCTTGCCTCTAAATATCTAACATCTAACCTCTTACTTCTGAATAGAGCTTCTAACCTCTTACTTCTAACATTTGACCTCTATTCTTGCTTCTTGCCTCTAAATATCTAACATCTAACCTCTAACCTCTGAATAGAGTTTCTAACCTCTAACCTCTATTCTTGCTTCTTGCCTCTAAATATCTAGCATCTAATGGGAGAGTTCCCGAGTGGCCAAAGGGGGCAGACTGTAAATCTGTTGCTTCGGCTTCGGTGGTTCGAATCCACCCTCTCCCACCAACGGCGCAAGTCGGTGCGCCACAGAGAAACGACAATTTTCGCAAGGGAATTGTCGTTGCTTTTTGTTTGCCGCTTTTTGCTTTTGCTTGCCTGCTTGACTGTGGGGGACTTTCTTCAGAAAGGTTTTCCAAAAAAAGAAAAGCAGGTACAGTAGATGAAGTACGCTTTGTCGGGCGGCAGAGCAGTACGATAATTTTTTATATATCTGCTCTGCTGATTGGGAAGATTATTTTGAAAAAGGTTCTTTCTCAAACTTATCTCTGAAACTTTCATATTTTTTGGCGAGGGGTAATTATCTTTTTATAAAACGCCAAAAGCAGGATTTATTGCTTTTTCTTAAAACAAATTACCCCTTGCCAAAAACAACATAAAAGTCTTTGGAATAGGGCTTGGGGAAACCCTTTCTTCAGAAAGGTTTTCCCCAACAAAAACAGCGGTCTTTTGAAACGGAGGAATATATATGCAAAGAGAAGATCTGAGGAACGTTGCGATAATCGCTCACGTCGATCACGGAAAAACTACGCTTGTGGATCAGATGCTCAAGCAGTCGGGGACTTTTCGGGAAAATCAGGTGGTCAACGAAAGGGTCATGGACTCAAACGACATCGAGCGTGAAAGAGGTATAACTATACTTGCTAAGAATACTTCGGTCATGTACAACGGGGTAAAGATAAATATTATTGACACGCCCGGCCACGCTGATTTCGGCGGAGAAGTGGAACGTGTGCTGAAAATGGTAAACGGCGTTATACTGCTGGTGGACGCTGCGGAAGGCCCTATGCCGCAGACCAGGTTCGTTTTGCAGAAAGCTCTGGAGCTGGGACACAAGATAATAGTTGTGGTAAACAAGATAGACCGTCCCGACGCAAGGCTCAACGAGGTGGGGGACGAGGTGCTGGAGCTTCTGATGGACCTTGACGCCACGGACGAGCAGTTGGACAGCCCGATACTTTATTGTTCGGGAAGAGACGGAACGGCTTCCCACAACCCCGGCACCGAGGGGGAGGATCTGAAACCGCTGTTTGACGAGATACTCAGTTACATTCCTGCGCCCGAGGCGGAAGATAAAGGTCCTATGCAGTATCTGGTATCGTCTGTGGATTACAACGATTATGTGGGAAGAATTGCCATCGGACGTATCGAAAGAGGCGAGATGAGAGTAAATCAGGAAGTTACCGTGGGAGACTATCACCAGACTAAGAAAGAGTACCGGGGAAAGATAGTTACCATGTACCAGATACAGGGTCTGGAACGTGTGCCGTGCGAGTCGGCGGCGGCAGGAGATATCGTCTGCATAAGCGGTCTTGAGAACATCACTATCGGCGACACGGTCTGTGAGTTCGGAAGCTTTGAGGCTCTGCCTTTTGTGAAGATCTCAGAGCCTACAGTGGAAATGACCTTTTCAGTGAACGATTCGCCTTTTGCAGGAAAAGAGGGCAAGTTCGTCACTTCCAGACATCTCAGGGACAGGCTGTTCAAGGAACTGCTGAAAGACGTTTCTCTGAGAGTGAGCGAAACGGATTCCACAGACAGCTTCAAGGTCGCCGGCAGAGGAGAAATGCACCTTTCCATACTTATCGAGAACATGAGGAGAGAGGGGTACGAAATGGGAGTTTCAACTCCCAGGGTGCTTTATAAGGAGATAGACGGAAAGCTCAACGAGCCGATAGAGCGTTTGGTGATAGATGTGCCGGAAAACTGCGTGGGAGCAGTTATGGAGAAGCTGGGCATAAGAAAAGGAGAGCTCCAGCAGATGACCCCGGTGGGAAACAGAATGAGGATAGAATTTCTTATCCCG
>CANRLY010000161.1 GCA_947631585.1 uncultured Clostridia bacterium | reverse complement strand
ATGGCGACTCCCATCTTGACAGCCTCCACTATCTTGTCGATATTCATATGCCCGGGAACTATCTCGTTATAGGAAGAAACTATGCCGACCAGCGGTCTTTGCATTTCCTCCTTAGTGAATCCCAGTGCGTTGAACAGCGACCTCTGAGGGGCTTTGTCCACTCCGTCACAGAAAAAATTACATTCTGACATTTTATATTACCTCTTTTACAATGATTTTTAAAGCTGGAATGCTGCGCTCTCAGTGCTTGCTGAGGCCAAGGAACGCTGCGCCGATTATGCCTGCGTCGTTGCCCAGTTTAGCAATGACTATCTCAGTATTCTTCTCGGAATTTTTAGTATAGATCTCTTTTCTCACAAGCTCTTTCAGCGGCAGCAGCAGAGGGTCGCCCTCGTTGCAGACGCCGCCGCCTATACAAAGGACGTCCGGCTGGAAAGTATTGATGGTATTGGTGATGCCGGCGGCAAGGTATTTTATGTACTTATCCACCACCTCTTTGGCGGTCTTGTCCCCTGCTCTCATAGCGTTGAACGCCAGTCGTCCGGAGACACGGTAGCCGTCCTCTTTCATCATTTCCCACATAGCGGAATCTTTATTTTCCTCCATTGCCTCTTTAGTCATGCGGATAAGTCCGGTGGCTGAAGAGAACACCTCAAAGCAGCCTTTCCTTCCGCAGGTACACTGAGGGCCGTCAACTTCTATCACGGTATGTCCGATCTCTGCGCCGGCAAAGTTCGAGCCGGAGTAGATCTTGGAATCGATGATGATACCGCCGCCGACGCCTGTTCCCAGGGTTATGCAGACGGCGTTCTTTGCGCCTTTTGCAGCCCCTGCCACGAACTCTCCGTAAGCCGCAGCATTGGCGTCGTTTTCAACATAGACCGGCTTGCCCAGTTTCTCGCCGATAAGCTCCGCCATCGGCAGGTTTATAAAGCCCAGGTTATTGGAGTATTCCACCACGCCTGTCTGGGAATTGGCGATACCGGGAGTTCCCACTCCCACGCTTTCGATATCCGCCATGGTAAGTCCGGCGTTTTCAGTTGCCTGAACAGCTATTGCCGCCATATCTGCGCATATCTCCTCCGCAGGTCTTGGCAGGTTGGTCTTGACCTTTGCGGTCGCCACGATCTCGTACTCCTCGTTTACCACTCCGGCAACGATATTAGTTCCGCCCAAGTCGATACCGATATAGTATTTCATAAAAATTCTCCTTTATATTAAAATTTTCATATGTTGCTTTTTACAGCCGTCAGGACGTATGACGCCATCGGTCGGACATCGGTCACGCCCCTGAGAGTGTGTATTTCTGAAAGCAAAAGTTCTTTCAGTCTTTCAGGCATATTATCCAGCTTCCTGATTATCCTGGGGTAGACGGACACCGCCGTATCTATTTCCCACTTGCCGTCTGAGACGTCCGGCGAATAGATACTGCCGGTCTTTTCTATCTTAAAGCCGGAAGCCACCACTGCCGTTTTTATATCCATCGGGAAAAACATCGTCCTGATATTGGAGTCGCTGTCCTCACGGAAGCTCTCGCACACCGACTGTATCTGTGCGGCGTTCAGGTGGGCAAGCTGTTCACGGCGGGTGATGATAGGGTCCCACTCGGCGATACAAAGTCTATCCGCATAGCCGGCGGCTTTTCTCAGAACCTTTTCCAGCATATCGTAATCGGACATATACCAGAGGCAGTGAGAAAGCACCACGCAGTCGAATCTTTTTCCGGCAAGGATATCAGGCTGTCCCAGCAGGTCATAGTCCAGCGTGATCTCCACATTGGGAAAATCGCTGCCGTCAAGTATCCTTTTGCGTGCCGCACCTATAGTCTCAGGGTAGCCGTAGTCCTCCGGTGCGATATCCACCCCGTGGACAAAGCCTTTTTCCCCGACCACGCAGGAAAGCGCAGCGGTGGTATCTCCCTGACCGCAGCCGATCTCCAGCACTCTGTCGCCCTCGCCTATGCCCCAGAAGTCGATAAGCTTCAGTCTATGGGCGGTCTGCGCTCTCTGGACTTCCACGGTCACCGGGTCGTTTCCATAGAGAGAGAGGATCTTTTCGAGCATCAGAACACAGCTCCTTTCCCCGGTCAGCCGTCACACGGTAGTAAGCATGATAGTGGCTTTTCCGGTAATTTCATATTTGCCTGTAGACGCATCTATGAAGATGCTGTCCCCCTTTTTGAACGGCGTTGCGCCATCGCAGCTGACCTGTCCTTCTCCGTCAAGGACAAGCAGGCTATGGAAGCTTGTGTTATCCGCTTCTAGAGCAGCTTTAGTTTCCACCGAAAGGAGCTTTGTGGTGAAATACTCGCAGGAAGAAAGCAATTTTGAGGTATAGCCGTCATGCTGTTCTTCGGGGGAAGAAGGATAAGGTTCTGCCGGACAGAGGGAGGTCACGTCTTTCGCCTTTTCAACGTGAAGTTCCCTGGGTCTGCCGTCCTTGCCGACTCTTCCGTAGTCGTAGATACGGTAAGTAGTGTTGGAATTTTGCTGTATCTCGGCGATAAGCATACCCTTGCCGATAGCGTGGAGAGTTCCTGCACGGATAAAGAACACGTCCCCCTTATGGACGGGCACGGAATTGGTGACTTCAAGGAGGGTATTATCGTTTATCCTTGCGGCAAATTCCTCCTTTGAGATATTATGGCTGAATCCATAGAGCAAAGATGCGCCGGGGTCGCAGTCAACTACATACCACATTTCGGTCTTGCCGTACTCCCCCTCGACTTTCATTGCGTACTCGTTATCCGGGTGTACCTGCACAGAAAGGTCGTCCTTGGCGTCTATGAGCTTTATCAGCACCGGAAAGTCCGCAAATTTCCGACAGTTTTCGCCAAGCACCGACTTGCCTTTTTTCTCGATATACTCAGTAAGGGTCATGCCGGAAAAGGGTCCGTCCGATACCACGCTGCTGCCGTCCTTATGGCAGGAAAGTTCCCAGCTCTCAGCTATCCTGTCGAAGTCGCAGTCCTTGCCGAAGTCGTCCCTGAGGCGAGTACCTCCCCAGATATAGTCTTTAAACGCAGGAGATAATTTGATAACAGACATACAAATGCCTCCGTTCCATAATGTTACTTACATTTATTATAACGCATTTGCAGGTGTGATGTCAACCGAAAAATTACAGTTGGGGTACGGCGGTGAACAGCCTTTCACTAATAGTCCCAAAAGGGCAAAAAGTTGCATGGTTCGGTGCAACTATGAACAAAAAAGTTTCGGGAAAAATCAAATTTTGTAGGAACGCACAAATACGGCTGCTCGATTTTGCACAAAATGACCAAAGCCGGACAAAACAAAGATCCCCCGATATGGTCGGAGGATCTGTTCATTTTATCTTAAAATTTAAGGTATGACCGGTTCAAATTCTATCCTGATGGCAGGCAGCTTCTGGATAGTGGAGTAGGAGTTGATAAGTCCGTCCTCGATGCTCAGGTCGTTTTCGCCGCTGGCAGGAGGAGCAAACAGTCTGAGTGTAAGGTCACATTCGCCGTCGAGGGGCTTTTCATAGAATGCGCTCATAAGGTCGATAGTACGGGCATTCGGGGACTTATAGAACCATTTGCCGTTTATCTCCATCATGATATTTGAATCGTCGTCAAAGGTGACTTCGCAGAAATGCGGGTTTTTTTCAAAGTGGAGCGGTATCTCGATACCCTCGGCATCTTCAGAGCCGCCCCAGCGGAGAGTCACAGGAAAGGCTATCTCTTCGCCCTTAGTCATTTCGGGTTTGAAGTAGTCGTCGTGGATAATTTCCTTATAAGTTTTCAGCACTGGCTGCTCGATACCGCAGTCCGGGCAGTTGGGATCTTCTATTTCAAGTCCCAGTCTGCCTCTGTCTCTGAACTGGTAGAAAGTAAAGCCGCTGAACCATCTGGCGTTTTCCGACTTGAGGATATCGCAGAATTCCCTGACCATTTTTGCCTGGTCGTATGCGCCGGTAACATCGCCGTCGGCGTTAAATTCGCTCATGACCATAGGTTTTGCAACGCCGCCGTTTATCTCCTTGAAACGTTCAAAGGAACGCTTAGTCAGTTCATAGGTATCCTTGACGGAGCTTCTGCTGAACGAGCGGTTCTCGGAGTCCCTGAGAGCCACATCGAAAGGCCCGCCCCAATGGAGAGCCAT
>CANRLY010000160.1 GCA_947631585.1 uncultured Clostridia bacterium | reverse complement strand
AAGTCCGAAGCCGGCGTGGTGACCACTCACTACGACTTTCGTTCGCTGCATGATACCATACTGAAACTTGACGAGCTGGGACATGATGTTCCCACTTTGTACAAGCATCTGGAAGATATGACCGGCTGCGATATACTGGAAATACCTATGTCAGATGAAAAGGTCTACTCGCTGTTCACTTCGCCGGAAGCGCTGGGAGTTACCTCAGACGATATCTCCTGCAATACGGGAACTCTCGGTATACCGGAGATGGGTACGCCGTTTGTTAGGCAAATGCTCATAGACGCAAAGCCTAAGAATTTCAGCGACCTGCTCCAGATATCCGGTCTGTCCCACGGAACTGACGTGTGGCTGGGGAACGCACAGGACCTTATAAAGAGCAATACCTGCACTATTTCTGATGTTATAGGAACTCGTGACAGTATAATGACTTACCTTATATACCACGGCGTTGACCCGAAACTCTCTTTTAAGATAATGGAAATAACCCGTAAGGGCAATGCGCCAAAGCTCCTTACCGAAGAGATGAAGCAGGATATGCTTGACCATAACGTGCCTCAGTGGTATATCGACAGCTGTTTGAAGATCAAGTATATGTTCCCGAAAGCTCACGCTGCGGCTTATGTTACTTCTGCCATCAAACTCTGCTGGTTCAAGATATATTATCCGCTGGAGTTTTATGCTGCGCTGTTTACGGTTCGTGGCGAAGATTTTGACGCTTCTTCTGCAACAAGAGGTCTTGATGCTGTCCGCCGCAGACTGGAGGAACTTAAAAATCTGGGAAACCAGCGTACTCCCAAGGAAGAGGGAATTTATGATACCCTCTTGCTTATCCAGGAAATGCTTTGCAGGGGATATGAGTTTTTGCCGGTGGACATCAAAAAGTCCCACGCCACGACTTACCTTATTGAAAACGGAAAACTCAGACTGCCTTTCTGTTCCATAAGCGGAATAGGAGAAAACGCTGCCAAGGATATCTACGAGGCGGCTCAAAAGGGTAATTTTATTTCTATCGAGGAATTCAGGGAACAGAGCGGCGTCGCCCAGTCGGTGGTTGACCTTATGAGCGCAATGGGCGTGTTTGGCGATATGCCCGAAATCAGTCAGCTGGGACTTTTCTGATTTGTTCAAATTAACTGTTGACAACACTGATGTAATATGATATTATGCTAATATGATAATCTGTTATCACTTTAGCACACTAAAATAATTTTGATGCTATCCTTGCATCTGACAGGAGAATTTATGAAGATAAACGACCTTATCACACCGGAGGGTACAAGAGACCTGTTGTTTAACGACTGCCTTGCAAGGCGGACGGTGGAAAACAAACTGGCAGCGATATTCTGTGGATTCGGCTATAGCGAAGTCGTGACTCCGGGAATTGAATTTTATGACCTGTTCAGCGGAAGTTCCAGAAATTTCAAACAGGAGAATATGTATAAGCTCACTGACTCAAAAGGCAGACTTGTCGCAATGAGACCTGATTCAACTATACCTATCGCAAGGCTGGTCTGCGCAAGGCTCAAAGAAGCAAAGCTCCCTCTCAGACTTTATTATAACCAGTCTGTCTATGAGAATAATGCGCTGCTCAAAGGCCGTTCAGACGAGACGGTACAGGCAGGCATTGAACTTATCGGCGGTGAAAACCTTAAACGTGCCGACCACGAAGCGCTTTGTATAGCTGTTGAAGCGCTGGCTGAGTTTGATAAGGATAATTTCAGGCTGGAGATAGGGCATATCGGTTATTTTAAAGAACTGTTGGCAAAGCTTGAAGTTGATGAAGATACCGCTGAGGAGATCAGAACGCTTATCGCACAGAAAAACTATCCTGCGCTCAACGACCTGCTTGACCGTGTGGGCAATGACAGGATAACTAACGCTCTTAAACAGCTGCCAAGGCTTTTCGGGGGAGCTGAGGTGTTTGAAAAAGCAGCTCAATTGTTTGATGATGAAAAGACTGCGGCGATACTGGAAAGTCTTAAAGAGGTCTATAACCGGCTTTCGGATATGGGCTATGAGAATAAGATCTCTGTTGATCTGGGAATAGTCAGCCATGTGGATTATTATACAGGTATCGTGTTCAAGGGCTACCTTTCGGGAGTGGGTCGGTCGGTGCTGAAAGGCGGAAGATACGACCGCCTGCTCGGTGAATTTGGCTGTCCGTGGCCTGCGGTCGGATTTGCAGTGAATTGCGATGCGGTGGCAAATTACACAAGGAAAAAGGGTCTTGCTCCCTCTCTTAAAAACGCAGGCTGTATCGTGTACGGCGAAAAAGGTCATTTGGTAGAAGCTATCGCTTTCGCCAGAGAATTGGTGAGACAGGGCAATATTGTGGAAAACAGCCTTTTCGATACTGTTGATGAAACTAAGGATTACGCAGCCGCAAAAGGTATCCATAAGATCTATGTGGTCGGTGAAAATGTTTCTGAAATTGAAGTTTGACGGGGGTATGGATATAAATGGACAGACCGCTTAGGATAGCTCTTACCAAGGGCAGACTTGAAAAAGATACGGTGGGGCTTCTTGAAAAGATAGGATTTGATTGTACCGCCGTAAGGGAAAAAGGAAGAAAACTTATCCTGCCTGTGCCGGACGGACACCTGGAAGTGGTGCTTGCCAAGGCTAACGACGTAATAACCTATGTGGAGCACGGCGTTTGCGATATGGGCGTTGTGGGCAAGGATACCATCATGGAAATGGAGGGCAAGTTCTTTGAGCTTGTAGATCTTGGCTTCGGAAAATGCCGGTTTGCGCTGGCGGCAAAAAAAGGCTCTCCGTTTTACGGCGGATATAACGTCAAGACGGTAGCTACCAAATATCCGAATATTACCAGAAATTATTTTGAAAGCAAAGGCATGGACGTGGAGATCGTGAAAATAGAAGGCTCTGTGGAACTTGCTCCGCTGCTGGAACTTTCAGACGGCATAGTTGATATAGTGGAGACCGGCACGACTTTGAAAGAAAACGGTCTTGAGGTAATAGAGGATATCGTTCCCGTATCCGCAAGACTGATAGTTAATATGGTAAGCATGAAACTGAGACAGAAAGAAATTGAAAACTTTCTGGAACTGGTTGAAAATAATATTTAGGAGGAACTGAAATGGCTCTTATCAATAAGGTTTTTGCAAACGGAAAAGACGAAGTGGCGTTCTTTGAACAGCTGGCAGCGAGAAACGGCGAGACGGACAAAAAGGTCACCGCTGTGGTAACAGAGATACTGGAAACTGTCAAAGCGCAGGGTGATGCGGCAGTGATAGATTACACAAAGAAATTTGACGGTGTAAGATCACGCTATTACGAAGTTCCCAGAGAGATCATAAACGATGCGCTTACAAACGCCGACCAGCGCTTTGTGGACGCTCTGCTCAACGCTGTGGAGAACATCACTGAGTTCCACACCAGACAGAAGTCCCAGAGCTTTGTTGACCCAAAGGAAAATGGGGTTATCCTGGGTCAGCGTGTAAGGGGACTTGAAAAAGTAGGAATGTACGTTCCGGGCGGAACGGCGGCTTTGTGTTCATCGGTGCTTATGAATGCGATACCTGCTAAGATAGCCGGAGTCAAGGAGATAATTATGGTTACTCCTCCTCTGAAAAGCGGACTCCCTAATAAGGATATACTTGTGGCTGCGGCTGTCTGCGGCGTGGACAGGATATTCCTGGCAGGAGGTGCGCAGGCTATTGCGGCTCTTGCCTATGGAACTGAACAGATACCAAAGGTAGATAAGATAGTAGGTCCTGGAAATATTTATGTTGCAACTGCAAAGAAGCTGCTTTACGGAGTGGTGGATATAGATATGATCGCCGGACCAAGCGAGGTCTGTATTATCGCGGACAAAAGTGCTGAGCCAGACTTCATCGCAGCTGATCTCTTAGCTCAGGCTGAACATGATCAAAGAGCCCAATCAATTCTAATTACAATAGATAAAGATCTAGCAAATCGGGTATTAGAGGAATTAGACAAACAACTCAGTCACTCTATCTCAAGAAAAGAGATAGCCAGTGAATCCGTTAAAAACAGAGGCTTAATTTTTATTGTCGAGGATTTAGAAAAAGCCTTTGAATTAGCTAATGAAATAGCACCTGAACATTTAGAACTAGCCTTAGAAAATGCTAAAGACTACGTTGATAGGGTTGAAAATGCCGGCGCAATATTTATAGGG
>CANRLY010000159.1 GCA_947631585.1 uncultured Clostridia bacterium | reverse complement strand
ACAAGGAGCAGGGCAAGACCATACTTATCTGCTCCCACTCTGCGGAGGATATCTCTGTGCTGTGCGATACCGTTCACGAGATGGACAAAGGCGTGATGACTGTCGTTGAGACTGCCGGCTCAGCAGAATAATTCACTTGGCAAAAAACAAGGCGCACTTCTGCAATAACTGCAAAGGTGCGCCTTTTCTGATCTTTAAGATATCCGACTGTTATGCAGTCGGGGCTTTTTTCCGCAAGCCGCCAATATACCTGAGACGGTTTATCAGGATAGCCAGCAGTCCCAGTGAAACCGCAAACGCCAGCTGCATCACTAAGCATAAAGCCGCTTCTGAAAGGTCTGCTGCCCCGTCTGAGAAGATCATATCATTTGCCCTGACATACCAGTAAGCCGGCAAAAATCTTGCCGCAAGCAGAACATTTTCCGAAAGCATGGACTGCTCAACGAACACGCCGCAGAAGAAGCTCATTCCCAGACTTATCACCTGAGTGATAAGGTTCACGGCGTTCGAGCCCAGCGAAAAGCAGGCAAGCACCACCGCCAGCGAAGCGGCAAACAGCGTGTAGGAAAAGCTGTTCAGCACCGCAAGCCAGATCTTTCCCTGATAGAGACCGCCTTGCAGCACGGCTCCTCCCACCATGAACAGAAGCCATATCGCAGCCACGAAGCCGGCGCTTCCCAGAATTATCTGGTTAGTGTAGGAAGTGGGCGCAATTCCTGAGCAGTTGGTCCTGAAGCGCAGGTCTTTGCGGTACATTATCGCTATAACCGGCGTGATCGTAGTTGTTATCACGCAGATGAGGATATAGGCAAGATAGCGGAAATATGCGTTTATAACAGTGTTTCCGCTCTTTTTCTCCTTGGAGGAAAAGTTCACTTCCACCGTGTCGGAAAGGGCTGCCTCAGCTTTTGAAACGGCTTGGTCAAGGCTGTTTCCTGCTGCGCTGTAACCCCTCACCGTGCTGACGTACTTTTCAAGCAGCATATCCATAAGAGCCTCATCGTAGCCTTCGTGCATCTTGAGGTTTTCGATAAGATCTTCCGCCGAGGGGTCTGCAAGCTGCTGTGAGTAGCCTTTCTTTATGGTGATAACGCAGTCCACACGCTCGTAATACAGGGCGTCTATGATAACGTCCTTGTCGTTTTCCAGTTCTACTATTTCATTGTTCCTGCCGATGAAATCAGCCAGGGAACGGCTTTGCGGAGTGTTGTCCTCGTCAAATATGCAGATGTACAGCTTTGTCTGTTCAAAGGTATTGTCTCCGTCTCTGCCCAGCATTACAAACCCTATAGCTATCGCTAAAAAGACACCCATATAGATCAACGCAGTGGGCAGTTCTTTTTTCAGCACTTTTAAAAACGCTTTAAAGACTTGCATATTTCTTTCTCCTTGTCATGAAGATACCCAGAGCTGAAAAGATCAGGGTCATTGCCGCCAGGGTCAGCATTTTTGTAATGAAGCGGCGATAGTCGCTGTAGAAGTTAAGACAGTATATGCAGTCGGATATCACAGCGGCAGGGTTTATTTTGTTGAACCAGGGGGCTTTTTCGGCGATAACGCCTTTCATGTTGCCGACCATAAGTCCGCTCAAAAAGCAGAGAAACATTACCACGCCTAAGGTTATGCCGCTTTTCATTCTTTCGCTTATGCTGCCGATGGAGCTGACGAAGAATCCCATGGCAACTCCGGTGATACCGCCGGCAATAGACGCCAGGTACACCAGCGCAAGCCTGTTTCCCAGATCTATTTTCAGTATGAACACCAGATAGGTCACGCAGATCACCATGCACAGCGTTTGCAGGATAAAGCAGCCGCAGAGAGCCGCCGAAAGACCTTTTATCTTAGGCACGGGAGAACAGCATTTTCTTGCGCCGAGAGGTGAAAGGTCGGCTTGGTTTTCCACGCAGATCTTCAGTCCCAGCATAGTGCCGTAAAGGGCTGTCA
Source organism: uncultured Clostridia bacterium (assembly GCA_947631585.1). Lineage (GTDB taxonomy): Bacteria > Bacillota > Clostridia > Oscillospirales > Ruminococcaceae > JAAZZIT01. Next base: position 2,221 of record CANRLY010000159.1, on the reverse strand, counting down.
TGGCGATGAGGTTGTAGAAATACTGAACGAAAACGTCGCTGTTGCCGTTTATTGCCTTGACGTTTTTCACAGGGGATATTTCAGAAGAAAGAGCGCTGACCGCCTGTTGTATTTTGGTCGGGTCGGAGCTTGCGGCGTCTGAAATTACCTTTTCGTTCAGCCGGAAGCGTTCCACGAACTCTTTGAGCATAGTTTGCTCCAGACCGTTCTCAGCCACTGTCAGTGAGACCTTGTCGCCGGAAGATATCACACCGGTCACCTTGCCGTCTTTAAGTAGACCTGCCGCAGTGTCCCTGTCGGTGAAAGTGACATCGAGAAAGCTGTCGTCCGAACCGCTCACCGACTCCAGCGCCGAGGAGAAGATCTGGTTTTCTTTTTCGCTCACTACCGCAACAGGGATAGGAGAGGTGTCGGTGATCTGGCTGTAAAGGTCGCCGAACGCCACTTTGAAAAATCCTCCCAGAGCGATAGGGAAGAGTATCAGCCAGAACATAAGGTCCTGAGAGCGCAGACCGCATTTTATAAAATATTTCAGATCGTGAAAAAACATATTATTCCTCATTCCCCTTATCTCTCAGGACTTTTCCGGTTATCTCCAGAAACACATCGTTCAGTGTGGGAAGTTCTGAGTAGACCCTGCCGAAAGCGATGTCGTGTTCCTGGAGAACTCCCAGTATGCGTATGAGATTGTGTTTTCCCCCTGAGCAGCTGACCGTCAGCACAGAACCGTCATAATTGCAGTTGTAAACGTGGGGCAGAGCTAAGATCTCTTTCAGGTGGGTTTCTTCCAGACCAAGTATTTCTATCCGTATGGTCTCGGTGTTTTTTATCATGCGTTTAAGTTCGTCTTTAGTGCCTTCGGCGATCTTTTTGCCGTTATCGAGAATAGCAATGCGTGTGCAGAGCTGCTCGACTTCTTCCATATAGTGGGAAGTGTAAATAACGGTTGCGCCGCTGCTGTTCAGCTGCTTTATGCCCTCGAGAATTTTGTTGCGGCTTTGCGGGTCGACTGCCACCGTAGGCTCGTCAAGAATGATAAGTTTTGGCTTGTGAGCTATTCCGCAGGCGATGTTCAGTCTCCTCAGCAGACCGCCGGAAAGCTTTTTGGGGTAAAATTTCAGAAAGTCCCCCAGTTTTGCAAATTCCACAGCTTCATCAACAAGAGCTTTGCGTTTCTGCTTGTCGGAAACATAAAGTCCGCAGAAATAGTCGATATTTTCGTAAACGGTCAGTTGGTCGAAAACTGCCACGTTCTGCATTATGACGCCTATCTGCTTTTTGATGTCGTAGCTGACGGGAGTCATTTCTTTTCCGAAGATCTCGATACTGCCCTTGTCAAAGCTCAGCAGCGACAGCAGACAGTTTATGGTAGTGGTCTTACCTGAGCCGTTAGGACCAAGCAGCCCGAAGATCTCGCCCTCTTTGATATCCAGGTCAAGGTGGTCCAGTGCGATAAGGTCGCCGTAGCGTTTTACCAGATTGCTTATTTTTACTATTGTGTTTTCCATAGCGATTCTCCTGAAAGTTTGTCTGCCCCCTCGCCGGCGGTATGCACCGCCTTTCCTGTGCAAGCACAGGGGTGCGGAGCTGAAAGCTCCGCTGCGAGGGGGCGTGCGGGACTGCGCCCGATTTTTCCTCTGAAATAAGCATACCATAAAGTAAAGAAAAAGTTAAGTGCCAAAGGTCACTTTTCGGTGTGACAAATGTCACTTTGAATGTAATTGTGAAAAATAAACTTGAACTGTTGAAAATGTTGTGTTATTATTTTAATGTGGTTTTCCCATGAACAAAGTAAGGAAAGCGAGGTCTGAGATGAATTGAACCGGCTTGTTGATAAGTTTGCAATAACACTGGTCTGCCTGATCGGGTTTTGTATGTCAGACGGCTTTGCAGAGCCGGTGGCAGCTTTGCTGGCAGCCGCTATCGCTTCCTCATCGGCGCAGCTGCTTGCAGGAAAAAAGTCCGCTTCGGCGATAATTGCGGTGTTCAGCTCAATGTGCATAGTCCTGCCGATACTTTTCTGCGCAATGCCGCTTGTGCTTTATGACGCTTTGTGGGAAAAACGCTGGTGGCTCACTCTGCCTGCTCTGGCAGTGCTTGCCCGACCTGACCAGCTTTCTTACCGGCAGCTGCTGGTGACCGCCGTCGGGTGCCTGGTAGCAGTTATCTTCTATAGAAGAGTATATGCGCTGGAAAAGACTGTCAGAGACCTGACTTCCAT
>CANRLY010000158.1 GCA_947631585.1 uncultured Clostridia bacterium | reverse complement strand
GCTCATGGGGCTGCTGCTTATGATACCCGGACTTGTCATGGCAGGGGTGTCGCTGCTTGCCTACCTGAGAGTTATCCCCAGGAAGCTTTGTCCGCTGTTCTTTTTGTTCAATACCTACTTTGTGCCGATAGTCGATATCCCCATACACGGAAGTATCGGCAACCCTGAGGCTTATAACGTCTGGGCAGTGGTGCTGATGTTCTTTATGCAGATATCTATTCCCATAACCACAGCGGTGACCTACAGGATAGGTTACTATAACGTGGACGTTACCGAGAAGATAATGTACAAGGGCAGAGACGACGTTTAAAATAACATAAAGCTCGTTTCCGGTTCATAAGATTAATATGGACAATTTTCTTTGAGAAAACCGATCCTGAAATTTTGAACTGGGGGCAGAAGCAATGTCAAAGACCAAGATCGTGGGAACAATGATACTTGTTGTGGGGTATCTTCTGGTGTTCTTTGCGGCAGATAACTATAATTTTTCACTGTTTAACGATGTCATGCCTACCTCGTCGGCTGGAGTTGACAGGGGACGTCTCCCTGCGGTGATACTGGACGCAGGCCATGGGGGAGCGGACGGCGGCTGCGTTTCATATAACGGCGTTCCTGAAAAGAATATAAATCTGGATATAATGCTCCGGCTCAAATGTATGCTTGAAGCTTATGGATATGAAGTGATAGTTACCCGTGACAAGGACGTTTCCATTCACGACGAGGGGGTAACAGGTCTTGGCGCACAGAAAAAATCAGATATGAAAAACCGGCTGGATATCATGAACAGCCGTGAGAACGCAATTGTCATATCTATCCACCAGAACCAGTTTACCGACCCGAAATACAGCGGCGCACAGATGTTCTATTCCGCCACGAACCCTGAGAGCGAAAGGCTTGCCTCTGCGATGCAGCAGGCTTTTGTGAATGAACTTCAGCCGGATAATAAGCGTGAGACCAAGCTTTCCGGCAAGGAACTCTACCTTATCTACTTTGCAAAAGCGCCGTCGGTGATGATAGAATGTGGTTTTCTGTCAAACCCGCAGGAGGCTGATCTGCTCCAGACGGAGGACTACCGTAAAAAAGTGGCGTTCACGATATTCAAAGGCATAAACGAATACTGTGGCGTTGCCTGAGCTTTTTTAAGGATGTGAAATTTATGGTGTATGACCTGAATATTGTCCTTGTTGAACCGCAGATACCCCAGAACACCGGGAATATTTCCCGTACCTGCGCTGTGACCGGCGCTGCGCTCCACCTGGTGAAGCCATACGGCTTTGAGATAACCGATAAGCATCTGAAGCGTGCAGGGCTGGATTACTGGGATAAACTAAAGGTCTTTCAGTATGATTCGCTCGATGAGTTTTTTAAGAAGAACCAGGGGGAATATTACTTTTATACCACTAAAGGCGAAAACACCCACAGCGATGTGAAATATGAAAATAACTGCTACCTTGTGTTCGGCAGGGAGGATAAGGGGCTGCCTGAAAAGCTGCTTGCCGCCAACAGGGAACGCTGCGTCAGGATACCAATGCGAAACGGTCTGCGCAGCCTGAACTTGTCTAACAGCGTTGCAGTTGCGGTCTATGAAACGCTGCGCCAGTGGGATTACCCGGATCTTGGCAGAACAGGTTCGCTTGCTGAGTACCGTGGCTGACATACCAGACTTGAAAAAATGTAACTAAAAATACCGGAGGTTAAAAATTATGCCAAAGATCAAACTGATGACCGATTCTGCCAGCGATATTTCTTATGAATATGAAAAGAAATACGACATTAAAGTTATGAATTTCAAACTGGCAGTGGGAGACCGCAGCTATGTTTCCAGAGAGGACTTCGACAACGAGGGCTTCTATAAGATATTGCAGGACTATGACGGTATCCCGGTGCACTCCCAGATAACTGCCTTTGAGTATACCGAGGAGTTTGAAAAGTATTACGCCGATGGCTATACCGATGTTATCAATGTTACCATCAACGCCAACGGCTCAGCTACTTTCTCAAACGCCCAGCTTGCCGCTGAACAGTTCTTCGATGAACACCCGGAGGCAAAGGGAAAATTCAATATCTATAATATAGACAGCGCAAATTATACCGGCGCTTATGGCTATCCGGTGATACAGGCGGCTGTCAAGATATCCAAGGGCGCTTCCCCTGAGGAAGTGGTGGACTTTATCAACGACTGGATATCTAAGACGGTCATCTACTTCGCCCCCTATACCCTTAAATATGCAAAGAAATCAGGCAGGATACCCAGCGCAGCCGCCTTTGTGGGCGAGGTGCTCGGACTCAGACCTATCATGCGTATCTGCGAGGGCGAAATAAAGACCGCAGATAAGGTCAGGGGAGATAAGGCTATAGTCCCGAAAATAGAAGAACTCACCGCCGAGGAGATCATTCCCCAGACTCCGTATTCTATAGTCTATGGCAACGACCGCTCTGTCGCCGATGAGATGGCTAAGGCTATGACCAGAAAACTTGGCTATCCCCCGGAAGAGTTTTTCCAGATAGGCGCAGTTATAGCTATCAATGCCGGACCTAAAGTCACCGGGGTCATCTTTAAATCCAGAAAAAGATCTTGATCTGCCTTACAGAAAAATGTGCTTTTGCTACTTGATTTTTGTATGGAAATATTATATAATTATAAAAGGGTCATTTTTCTATGACAATGGTTACTTTAATATCCGGCAAACCGGAAATTTATTAAGAGAGGATGTCATGTAATGGCAGGATTAAACAAAGTCACGGTCGACGACATTAGCGTTAAGGGAAAGAAGGTCCTCGTAAGAGTTGACTTCAATGTTCCCCTTAAAGACGGAAAGATCACTAACGATAACAGGATCACCGCCGCTCTCCCCACTATCAATAAGCTTACTTCCGAAGGCGCAAAGGTAGTGCTTTGCTCTCACCTTGGAAAACCTAAGAACGGTCCGGAGGATAAGTTCTCACTTGCTCCCGCCGCTGAAAGACTGGCAGAGCTGGTAGATACTAAGGTCATCTTCGCTAAGGACGATACCGTTGTAGGCGAAAATGCTAAGAAAGCTGTTGCTGAAATGAACGACGGCGAAATAGTTGTTCTTGAAAACACCAGATTCAGGGGCAGCGAGGAAACTAAGAACGGCGAAGAGTTCGCTAAGGAACTTGCCGATCTGGTAGACGACGAAGTTTTCGTTATGGACGCTTTCGGCTCTGCTCATAGAGCGCACGCTTCTACCGCCGGCGTTACTAAGTTCGTTAAAGAGACCGCTGTCGGATACCTTATGCAGAAAGAGATCAATTTCCTGGGAAATGCCGTTGAAGATCCTGTAAGACCTTTCGTGGCTATCCTTGGAGGAGCTAAGGTGGCTGATAAACTCAACGTTATCAATAACCTTATCGAAAAATGCGATACGCTTATCATCGGCGGAGGAATGGCTTATACTTTCCTGAAGGCTCAGGGCAAGGAAGTCGGAACTTCTCTGGTAGACGATACCAAGATAGACTATTGTAAGGAAATGATCGAAAAGGCAGCCGCTTCCGGAAAGAAACTCCTGCTGCCTGTTGATACTACCGTTGCTGCCGGATTCCCCGACCCCATCGACGCAGCTATTGACGTTGAAGTGGTAGAGAGCATACCTGCCGATAAGATGGGACTGGATATCGGAACTAAGACCGCTGAACTTTATGCAGAAGCTGTTAAGCCCGCAAAGACCGTGGTTTGGAACGGACCTATGGGCGTGTTCGAGAACCCTGTTCTTGCTAAAGGAACTATCGCTGTGGCTAAGTCCCTTGCTGAGACCGACGCTACTACTATAATCGGCGGAGGAGACAGTGCAGCAGCAGTTATCCAGCTGGGATTTGCTGATAAGATGAGCCATATCTCCACCGGCGGAGGAGCTTCCCTCGAATACCTGGAAGGAAAGGTGCTTCCCGGAATAGATGTTATAGCTGATAAGTAATTTTACTAGCTTGCAGGGCGGATAGAAATATTCGCCCTGTTTTGATGAGCAAAACATCACGATTGACAAGTCCGTGATTTTATAGTATAATGTACCCAGCGTATTTTCCATAAAAATCATTAATCGAAAGGGTGTTTTTATATGAAAAAAGCAGTCAGAAAAGCAATTATTGCCGGAAACTGGAAAATGAACAAGACCAGACCTGAGGCAAAAGAACTTCTTGAGGCTATCAAGCCTTTGGTGGCTAACGCCGAG
>CANRLY010000157.1 GCA_947631585.1 uncultured Clostridia bacterium | reverse complement strand
TCGGGGAAACCCAACCCCCTACAGCTAACGCTGTTTTCCCCCTCCCCGTTGGGAGGGGGATTTCGGGCGGCTTCGCCGCCCAAAAAGCACCCTGCGGTCGCCACTGCGCCGCAGGGCGCTTTTTATTCCAGATGGACAACACATCTTGCGAACCGCATTATTAAGACCCAACACCCAAAACGGCAACGCCGTTTTGATATGCGGCGGCTTTGCCGCCGCATATTCCACCCCCCTCCCCAAGTTGGGGAGGGGGAACGACAGCGGAGCTGTCAGGGGGTGGGGCTCTCTTGCCTCTAGTTCTCTTGCCTCTAGCAGGGTAGGGCTTCCCCGACCGAAAGGTCGGATCTAACCTCTAACCTCTAATAGCTCTTGCCTCTAGCCGGGGTGGGCAACCTCCCCCGCTCCCCCAAATTCTACTTTTTACCCAATCCAGCACAAGAGAAGCTTGAAAATTTGTGCAACTTGACGGCAGCACAGGTCGTGACTTCGCCAATAACGCTAAATCCTTTGTTGACTTTGCACCGAATTTGCAGTTGCAAATCTGCAAATTTGTACAATTCTCACAAACCGCCAAACGCCTGAGAAGCTCAAATCAAAACTTTATTTTTCTGCGAAAGTGTTGTAAAATTTGACCACGGCGTAAAAACGCTGCTCATTTGATATCAAGGAGCTTTTAAATGAAAATTTCTCACAACAACCAGACCAAAGCCGCCGTTATTAACGACTTTTCCGGCTTCGGGCGATGCTCTATCGCAGTTGCGCTGCCCATCGTCTCGGCAATGAAAGTCCAGTGCTGCCCTGTGCCCACCGCCGTTTTCTCAAACCACACAGGCTTCGACAGCTTCTTTTCTCGGGACTGCACCGACCTGATGGAAAGCTACATCTCCCAGTGGAAACGGCTTGATCTGCAATTTGACGCCATCGCTTCCGGCTTCCTCGGCTCTGCGGAACAAATTCGAATAGTGGGCAAATTCATCTCCGACTTTTCCACCCCGAATACCACCGTGGTGATCGACCCAGTCATGGGCGACCGCGGCAGGCTTTATCCGACTTATTCTGTGGAAACTGCCAGAAATATGAAAATTCTTGCCAAAAAAGCCCATATCCTCACCCCGAACCTCACCGAGGCGTGTATCCTTACCGGGGAAGTCTACAATCCGGACCCTGATGACGATTTTCTGAAAAAGGTCTGCGAAAAGCTTTGGGATAACGGTTCGGGCGCAAAGAAAATAGTTGTCACCGGACTTGAGAAAAACGGCGTTATTTCCAATTTTATCTTTGAAGAGGACAAAGGCTTCAGTTCTGTGTCGAACCCAAAGACCGGCGAAACTCGCTCCGGCACCGGCGACGTTTTTTCTTCCATAATAACCGCCTGCGCCGCAAGAAAGCTGGACTTCACCCGATCGGTGGAGATAGCAGCCGGATTTATCGCCAAAGCGGTGAAACGCTCTGAGGAGCTGGAGATACCCATTACCGACGGCGTATGTTTTGAGGAATTTTTGTTGGAACTTGCCGATATATAGGAGGTAATCACAATGACAGATCAGGTCAGAACTCACGAAAAACTGAAACTTATGACAATATCCGCACTGATGGCGGCGCTGTGTTTTCTGCTCACAGGCTACCTGCACATTCCCACCGGCAACGGCATAACTCACATCGGCGACGGGATAATATTCCTTGCCGCTTGTATGCTTCCCCTGCCATATGCAGCCGCCGTGGGAGCTGTCGGCGCAGGGCTGGCAGATCTGCTTTCGGGCTTTGCCATATGGGCGCCTGCGACAGTTGTTATAAAAGCCCTGACAGCTTGTCTTTTTTCAAGAAAGAGGGAAAAAATACTTACTTTGCGAAACATTCTTATGCTGCCTTTGGCGTTTGTGATCTGTGCGACAGGTTACACCGTATACGAAGGACTAGTAATAAGCAGCTTCAAGGCGGCAGTATTGCAGATACCGTTTTACGGAATACAGATCGCATTCAGTTCGGTACTGTTCATCGTACTTGGGGCAGGTCTTGACAAACTGTCATTCAAGCGCAGGTCCGGACTATTTAAGCAATAAATTTTTTAAAAAAGCGATTAGAAGCAGCCATTCAGCCCATACTATGAATAAGCAAACAAAACTTGCATTTTCAAAAAGGAGGCTGAGGGCGTGAACAACGACCGTGACAAAATGGTAGCAAGGCTGATAATCGCCCTGCTGGTGCTGGCTCTCATCTCGCTGGTCATGATGGGGCTAAGCTGCTAGAGGCAAGAGGACGAGAAGCAAGAGGCAAGAAATTGCCCCACCCCCTGCTAGAGGCAAGAGGACGATAAGCAAGAGGCAAGAGCTATTAGAGGGAAGAAGTTAGAAGTTAGAGCCGACCTTTCGGTCGGGTAAGCCCCACCCCCTAACGGCTAACGCCGTTTTCCCCCTCCCCCAGTTTGGGGAGGGGGATTCGGTTGAACTAGAGACCCAACAGTTAATCAATTATAATCATGTCCCCTAAAAATTTTTCCCCACCCCCTAGCAACTTCGTTGCTATGCTGCTTGCAGCATTAACCCCTCCCCAGTCTGGGAAGGGGGAGTTTTTGCAGCGGCTTCGCCCTATTAGTGGGAAGAAGTTAGAAGTTAGAGGTTAGAGCCGACCTTTCGGTCGGGGAAACCCCACCCCGGCGACGTTGTCGCCACCCCTCCCCCATCGGGGGAGGGGGAATTATTTCGGGCGGCTTCGCCGCCGCAGTGAAGTTTTCCTCAATGTGCGGCTGGGTGAAAAATGGCAACCGACACTAATATTAAATACCCCACTCCCTGTAGCTATCGCTACTTTCCCCCTCCCCAGACTGGGGAGGGGGATTTTTTTCAGTCGGCTCAGATAGTTGGCGATTAAATTTTTATTACAGTGCCCCCTTGAAAAAATTGCCCCACCCCCTAGCAACTTCGTTGCTTTCCCCCTCCCCATTGGGAGGGGGAAATATGCGGCGGCTTTGCCGCCGCATACCAAAACGGCGTTAGCCGTTTTGGGCGTTGGGAACTAATAATGTAGTTTTTAAGATATGTTGTCTATCTGGAAAAAAAGCGCCCTGCGGCGCAGTGGCGACCGCAGGGCGTTAATCGGGGCGGCAAAGCCGCCCGAACCACCCCTCCCCAAGCTGGGGAGGGGGAAAAACGGCGTTAGCCGTTAGGGGGTAGGGCTTCCCTCCGACCGAAAGGTCGGTTCTTGCTTCTTGCTTCTCGTCCTCTTGCCTCTAGCAGGGTTGGGCTTCCCCCGACCGAAAGGTGGTATTTCTAACCTCTTACCTCTTACCTCTTACCTCTAACCTCTAATAGGGGTTGGGGCTCTTGCCTCTAGCAGTGGTGGGCTTCCCCGACCGAAAGGTCGGGTCTTACCTCTAACTTCTAACCTCTAATAGCCCATGCAAAAATTTTCACATAAAATTAACGAAAATACTCCTGTTCGCTGTTGACATTCTCTGCGCCTTGCAGTATAATACGTTTAGTTAGCTGCCTAATTATTTTTTGCCAAAGGAGGGATCACTCTTGTACGAGATCAGGCTCTCCCATGAGGAGTTCAAAAACCAGATCGCCGTAATGACCGACTTCATCTCGCACCAGCTCTACGTCTTTAACAACAACCGCCTCGCCCCCTACGGGCTGACCTACGCTCAGGCGAAAATGCTGGTAAGGCTCTCCGATTCGCCGGACGGCAGGCTCTCACGCTGCGAATTTGTCAAGATGGGTCTGCGAAATTCCACTGTTACCGGCATTTTGGCTAACCTGGAAAGAGGCGGCTTCGTCAGGGCGGTGGACAGCCGCACCGACGCCAGGGCTAAGTTTATCGAGATAACCGACAAGGGCAGGCAGGTCCAGCAGACCGCTTTGAAAAATATCATCGAACTGGAAGAGATAATCACCGCCGGCTTCAGCAACGAGGAAAAACTCCTGTTCAGTATGCTGCTGAAAAGGGCTTCCGAAAACGTTAAAGAAATAAACCTTGTCAACCAGGTGCAGCAAGAGTAAATTGTAAAATTTACTTAGGCAGCAAATTAAATTTTGTATTATTTTGTTAAAAAATATTTTTTATACGAAAGGAACGGTGGAGTTTTTATGATAAGAAAATTAGCTCCCTGCGTGGGTAAGTATAAGATATACGCTATCCTTACCCCTGTCGTGATGGTCGGGGAGGTGGCAATGGAAATCCTTATCCCCTATATTATGGCAAACATTATAAACAATGGTATCCAGGGGGACGGCGGCGTCCCGTATATTGTGAAAATGGGGATAATAATGGCGGTAATGTCGGTGTTTTCCCTTGCC
>CANRLY010000156.1 GCA_947631585.1 uncultured Clostridia bacterium | reverse complement strand
TCCATCGAGCAGGCGGACGCCGCTCTTGCCGCCAACAAGGAAAAGTTATTCCCTCGTGAGTGGATAAACGCTGCCGGCAACAACGTTTGTCCGGCGGCGGTGGATTACTTCCTGCCGCTCATTCAGGGTGAGGTCAAAATTAAAATGAAAAACGGTATGCCGGTACACTTCCGCCGCCGGACTCTGGGCTGATCTGAAAACTGCAAGCCGGCAGGCTCGCCGCCCGACCTTTGGTCGGGCGGTCCGAGGGCGGCTTCGCCGCCCTCGGGTCCGCTGAGGCTTTGCCTCAGCGGACGAGCCTGCCGGCATAACGGCGACCGACCGCCGCCCCCCTATCGGGGGCGGCGGTCGGTCTTTTCTGCGCTGAGTTCAATACTCCTCGTAGTAATCATCTTCGTATCCGTAGTTGCCTAATAATTTTTTTGCAAGCACAGCTTTGTCCCATAACTCTTTTGCAGTGCTGGTGTACTGGGGCGGTATGAACAGCAGTTCGCTGCCTACAAACATCTTGTACACCGGCTCTTGGGTGATGTAATAGGGCTGTGCCACCTTCATCAGTTCCCGGAAGCCCTCGTCACTTACAAATTCGTCGGGCAGGGTCACTGTTTCGTAGTCATCGTCCTCGTAATAGTTCCACCCGTAAACGCTCACATACTTGCTCTTGGGACTGCCGTACATATAATCATGTATGGCGTTTTCCTTTCTGTAGCTGATAAGGGTCACCGCACTATCCTCAAGGAACTCCTGGTCTATCTCGTTCTGGGGATAGAGCTTTATGCCCATTTCGTCAAGCTTTGCTATCACGTTCTTGTCGGACGGATAAATATAATACCTGTAATAGTGTATATTTATCATTGCGATCGGCTGCTCTGTAGGAGTGTTTATCTGGTCAACAGTCCTGGCTGCCAGGTCTTTGGCATACTCTGCCATTATCTCCATTTCATAATCCTGGTGTCCTCTGGTGAGATAGTTATATTCCATCGACTCAAGGTAATACTCGCTGTTGATGATATCGCTGATCTCAAGAGGATAATCACATTCTCCGGACGAAAAGATATTATCCAAAAACTTCTTCTCAAAGTCGGGAGCTTCCACCAGCTTATTCAGTATGAAGATCTCGTCGGAAGTCAGGCTATACACCCTTTCCATCGTTTCGCCGCCTTTGAGGGCGTAACTTATCTCCACGTCATATGTGCCGTAATAATAATGTCCGTCAAAGCTCAGGAAAGACCGATCAAGGTCGTTATACTTATCTATCAGGCTGCGGTGGGCTTCTATCACCGCTTTTACAGACTCCTCGTCTGTAAAGGTTATCTGCTCGTCAGGCGTTTCGTCTGCAAGGGAAGGAATATAATTTATAGACACGCTCTTTACATCGTTTGCGTCAGGGACTCTCTTTGATACCCCGAATCCCTCAGTATATTTGCACACAAACGTAAACGTTATGCACGCCGCCACCGTTACTGCGCACCTGATAAGCGATACCCAGAACTTTTTAAAGCCACGGTTGTTCACTACCTCGAATATCAGATAGACCACTACCATCGCTACCACCAGCGGCAGTATCAGATCTTCATCTATCAGCATGAACACTGTCATTCCCAGCATTAGCGCAGCCATGAACACATAGTAGAACGCCTTATACACAAACGGCTTTGAAACGTCCTCTGCCTTTCTCTTGCGGTAAAGCAGGTAAGCCGCCGCTCCGTAAACCGCCGTCACCGCCAGCAGCCAGAGCACCAGCCCCGCCGCTTCTGAACCGTCAAAGAACAGGTTGCCCTCCGCAGTATTAAAGTCGTCCATTTTCAGGCAAAAGCCTATGGCAGCTCCCAGCGGACTGGTCCTCAGCAGGATAGGAAGCATAATGTTCATCATGTTTATTCCGAAAGTTCCGCTATAGATGACCACAGTCAGCACAACTATCAGCATTGGGATTATCCCGTTTATCATAATGTTATACATTATCGTCTCGAAGATACTTCCGCAGATGGCTGACACCAGCACCGACAAGGTATAAAACATCACCATTGCCGCCGCCACCATCAGGTAAGCCCTGATTATCATTTCGGTGAAGTTAAGCCCATAAAATTCCTCACGCATGGAGGGCAGCAGCGCACGGGTCACAACGCTGACTATCGCTGTTATCCCTCCCGAAAGCAGGAACGGCGCAAGGTACATTACCAGTCCGGAAAAGTAGTCGCAGAGAAACCTCTGTGAGGTCTTTAACGGAAGCGCAAGGTACATATCCGTATTCTGCTTCTTATACAGGTAGGAAAAGTTGTTCATAACTATAATTATCCCAGCCAGCACCGTCAGCGCTGTGAAAACTATAGCCATCACGAAGAAGAACATGGTTATAACGGAGATGTCCTCCTGACCTTTTACGCTGGTTTTAATATCGTAGGTCATGCTTATCAGCGTAAGCGGAAATGACAGCAGGTCCAGGATAGTTATGACCACCAGTATCTTCAGGTTGGACAAAAAGCTGTTTTTAAGATAAGGCTTGATAAAAGACAGCCTTTTTTCAGGCTTTTCAGCCGTTTTCGAGATCGCCTGAGCCATATCCCAGCACCTCCATTTCGTAAATAAATATCTCTTCCAGCGTAAGGGGTATCAGGTCGAGAAACAGCGGCGACTTGCCGGCAAATCCTGCTCTGATGGTGTCCTCGTCCCCTCTTGCTATGATATGGTAAACGCTTTGGTTCTTTTCAAAGTGAAGGATATCCAGTTCAGGAAAATCCTCCTGGGTATAGTCTTTGTTAAAAGCGGTCTGCACCTTATGGATATTGCCTTTTACAGAGTCAAGATCTCTGCTGAACAGCACCTTGCCCTGGTGGAGCAGCGCAACGGTATCGCACACCTCGTTTATCTCTTTCAGGTTATGGGAAGATATCACCGCTGTCAGTTCACGGTCTATGATGGCGTCCACCAACATTCTCTTGACGATTATACGCATGGTGGGGTCAAGCCCATCGAACGCCTCGTCCAGCATAAGGTAGTCAGGCTGGCAGGCGATGGCGATTATCACGATAGCCTGGCGTTTCATACCCTTTGAGAAGTCGTTTATCTTCTTATCCAGCGGCAGCTTCACGGTGCTGCGGAGCTTCTCGAACAGTTCCTCCGAAAAGTTGGGATAAAAGCCCTTATAGAAGTTTTTCAGTTTTTTCAGGGTGAAATTTCCATACTGGATAGTCTCGTCGTTTATGAAAAACACCCGACTTTTGATGGTGGGGTTATCGTAGACCTTTTCGCCGTCAATGATGACCTCTCCGCCCTCCTGCCGGTAGATGCCTGCCAGCAGACGCAGTATTGTGGACTTGCCTGCTCCGTTAGATCCAAGCAGCCCGAACGCCGTTCCTTTGGGGATAACCAGGTCTACGTTATCAAGCGCAGTAAAATCCCCGCCGAACGTTTTAGTCACTTGTTTGAGCTCTATCATTTTTAACTCTCCTTTCTATCTGTTCTATCCTCTCTCGGAGGTCGTCTGCCCCGACCCCTGCTCTGAGGGCTTCTTCAGCCGCATTATCAAAATCTTTCAGCGCATATTCTTTAGCTCTGTCGGCTGTTATTTTTGACACGAAACTGCCCCTGCCCGAAAGCGAATAGATAACGCCGTTGCGCTCAAGCTCCTGGTAAGCTTTTGCCACGGTGTTGGGGTTTACCCCCAGGTCCTTAGCCAGGCTCCTTACGCTGGGCATCTGGGAATTTTCTTTCAGCACGCCTTTCATGACCAGCTCAAGTGTCTTTTTATATAGCTGCTCATAGATGGGCACTCGGCTTTGCAGATCAATGTCAAACATACGGCTTCACTCTCCTTTCCCATGTTCCGTACTAGATGTATTAATACAGTTACAGTATAACAGTTTTCTCCAGTCTTGTCAAGGGGTTTGAAAAAATTTTTTTAAGAAATGAATTGTTAATAAAAATTCAATCAAAGGTTTGCTGAGAAATGGTAAAATTTTAAAGTGGTCATGTCTTGGCATGGCATAGCGCAAAACAAAAGAGAAGTTGAGGTAGCAAAATGAATCCTGCAATGTTATTGCTTCCCAAAAGCCAGGTGAACTTTCTCACTGAGGACAACTCAGTCCGGCAGGGGCTGGAGAAGTTCAAGGTACACGGGTTCACGGCTGTGCCGCTTCTGAGCAGGAGCGGCGAATACATCGGCACTGTCAGCGACAAGGACTTTCTCTTGTGCGTTCTGGAGCATCTGGACGGCGGAATGAAGTCTTTGGAGGAGATGCCGATAACTGACATGATAAGACCGGATTTCAATCCGCCGGTAAGCATTGACGCCGATATGGATCAGCTTTTCAGCAGGGTGATGGATCAGAACTTTG
>CANRLY010000155.1 GCA_947631585.1 uncultured Clostridia bacterium | reverse complement strand
TCCACGATATAGCTAAGGAACTTCCCATAGAGGAACAGCTCCAACTGGCTGAGGAGTGTACGCTGGACGTGACCGAAGTGGAACTGAACTCTCCGCCGCTGCTCCATGCAATTGCAGGGTCGGTGCTGATACAGCGTGTGTTCGATATAAAAAGCACCGATATCATAAACGCCGTCAGATACCATACTGTCGGGCGAAGCGGAATGTCCCTTACGGAACAGATAATATATATGGCTGATCTGGTCTCGGAGGACAGGGATTATAAGGACGTTAAGAAAATGCGGAAGCTGGCTTTTTCCGACTTTGAAAAAGCTATGTTTGAAGCGCTGAAGTTCTCGATGTGCGATTCGGTGGAAAAGGGCAATACCATACCGACCTCCACGCTGGAAGCGTATAATGAGTTTGCTTTAGCAAGAAAAAGAAAGGAAAATAAATGAGTATGACTCAGAAAGAAACTATTTCTGCAATTGTCAGAACGCTGGACGCTAAAAAGGCTGAGAATATCAGGGTCATCGGGATCAGAGACCTGACTATCATCGCCGACTATTTCATCATCGCAAACGGCACTTCCACCACCCAGACCAAGGCGCTGGCTGACGAGGTGGAATTTCAGCTGAAAGAAAAGGGTCTTTCGCCAAACAGGGTAGAGGGCTATCAGGGCGCAAACTGGATAATCCTCGATTACGCTGACGTGGTGGTGCATATTTTCTATAAGGAGACCAGAAACTATTACGACCTGGAAAGACTGTGGTCGGACGGCAAAGAAGCCGATATTTCGGAATTTCTGGATAATAACGACTAAAACCGACGATAATTTCAAAAAAGGACTGATATAAATGAAACGTTACGATTTTGCCGCCATTGAAAGCAAATGGCAGGAATACTGGGAGAAAAATAAGGTCTTTGAGGCTGAGTCAGACAGGAGCAAGCCGAAATTCTACGCATTGGTGGAATTCCCATATCCGTCAGGACACGGCATGCACGTCGGACATATAAAGGCGTACTCCAGCCTGGACGTTATCAGCCGTAAACGCAGAATGGAAGGGTATAACGTTATGTTCCCCATCGGGTTCGACGCTTACGGACTTCCCACCGAAAACACGGCTATCAAGACCGGCGTTCCAGCTGAAAAGATCGGGATTTTCTTTTGACTGGTCAAGAGTGATAGATACTACTGACGAAAAATATTATAAGTGGACGCAGTGGATCTTTTTGAAAATGTTTGAAAAGGGACTGGTTTTCAGGGATAAGACTCTGGTTAACTATTGCCCCAGCTGTAAGGTGGTGCTGTCCAATGAGGATTCTCAGGGCGGAAAATGCGATGTGTGCCACAGCGATATCGTCCAAAAGACCAAAGAGGTATGGTATCTCAGGATAACCGAATATGCCGATAAATTGCTGGAGGGTCTGGAAGAGGTGGACTATCTGCCTAATGTAAAGCTCCAGCAGCAGAACTGGATAGGCAAGTCTACCGGCGCATTCGTTAATTTCACAGTTAAGGAAAACGGCGAGATACTGCGTATCTATACCACCCGTCCGGATACCCTTTACGGCGTGACTTTCATGGTCATCGCCCCAGAACACCCAATTATCGAAAAGTATAGGGATTCTATTGCAAATATTTCAGAACTTGACGAGTATAAGGCTGAGTGCGCTAAGAAAAGCGAGTTTGAAAGGACTCAGCTGGTAAAGGATAAGACCGGCGTGAAGATAGATGGTCTTACTGCGGTAAATCCGGTCACCGGCAAGGAGATACCTATATATATTTCCGACTATGTAATGATGGGCTACGGTACCGGAGCTATCATGGCAGTTCCTGCACACGATACAAGAGACTATGAGTTCGCAAAGAAATTCGGTATTGATATAATCGAAGTCATAAAGGGCGGAGATATCTCCAAAGAAGCTTATACCGGCGATGGCGAAATGGTCAACTCCGGCGAACTCAACGGCATCACCAATAAGAAAGATGCTATCGCTAAAATGCTTGGCGTCCTTGAAAAACTGGGCTGCGGCGAAAAGGGCGTTCAGTATAAAATGAAAGACTGGGCTTTCAACCGCCAGAGATATTGGGGCGAACCTATCCCCATCGTTCACTGCCCCCACTGCGGAATAGTTCCCGTGCCGTATGACGAGCTTCCGCTGAAACTTCCACCGGTGGAACACTTTGAACCGGGAACTGACGGCGAAAGTCCCCTGGCAAGGATAGATTCTTTCGTCAACTGTAAATGCCCGAAATGCGGCGCAGACGCAAAGAGAGAAACCGATACCATGCCTCAGTGGGCAGGCTCTTCATGGTACTTCCTCAGATACTGCGACCCCCATAACGATAAGGAATTTGCTTCAAAAGAAGCCCTTGAATACTGGATGCCGGTGGATTGGTATAACGGCGGCATGGAACACGTTACAAGGCATATGATCTATTCCAGGTTCTGGCATAAGTTCCTCTATGACGAGGGACTTGTAAATACGCCTGAGCCTTACGCCAAAAGGACCGCTCAGGGACTTGTCCTCGGACCTGACGGCGAAAAGATGTCTAAGTCAAGAGGCAATGTGGTAGACCCGATAGACGTTATCGAACAGTATGGCGCAGACGTGCTGAGAGTGTACGTTATGTTTATGGGCGACTATGAACAGGCTGCTCCCTGGAGCGAGAACAGCATGAAAGGCTGCAAGAGATTCCTTGACAGGCTCTGGGGACTCCAGGATATCCTTACCGAGGGCGAAAGCTATTCTGATGCGCTCAGGTCAAAAGTCCATAAGACTATCAAAAAAGTTACCAACGATATCGAGAGCATGAAGTTCAATACCGCTATAGCCGCAATGATGACGCTTATTAACGATATCTATGCGCTGGGTGCGGTGAATAAGGCTGAACTCAAAGACCTGCTGCTTATCCTCAGCCCGTTCGCTCCGCATATCACTTCGGAAATGTTCCAGAGTATCTACGGCGGATACCTTAATGAACAGAAATGGCCGTCCTATGACGAAAAACTCTGTAAGGACGATACTGTTGAGATAGCGGTGCAGGTGAATGGAAAACTTAAAGCCAAACTGACTATCCCGACGGATATGCCCCAGGAGGAAGTCCTTGCTATGGCAAAGGCTGACGAAAACGTGGCTAAGGCGTGCGAGGGCAAAACTGTAGTTAAGGAAATATATGTAAAAGGCAGACTTGTAAATCTTGCAGTCAAATAAGATAATGCCGTTCAAACGCCGCATAACCACTGCTTTTGCGGAAAAATTGCGGTTTTGCGAAAATACACAAAAAAAGTATTGACTATTTGCAAGTTATGGTGTATAATGTATCTGTGATAATTTCTGATGCGGTCAGACCGCCGGTTCAAGACAGAGAAGAGGTCCACCTCGTAAAAGCGGAGAGTGACGCCTCGCAGAGAAGTCTCATAGCAGACGCCTTCACTATTCACCGTTCCGGTCGGTCATAGAAAAACACATCAGATGTCTCTGTCGTTGGTGGCAAAGGGAGGGAATTTGAACATGGCAGAAATTCGTGTCGGAAAGAACGAGACACTTGACACGGCTCTCAAGAGATTTAAGAGAAGCTGTGCTAAGGATGGCGTGATTGCCGAAGTTCGTAAAAGAGAACACTACGAAAAGCCTTCGGTAAAACGTAAGAAAAAGTCCGAAGCTGCTCGTAAGCGCAAATACTGAAAACTGATAAGGGCGGGCATTTTGTTATGTCCGCTTTTTATTTACGGGAGAGAAAAATATGTTCAGACCGACCTATGTATTCGGCAGGGTGGGGGAGATAACTCACAGATTTCTGGAGAAAGCTCATATCAAAGGGCTTATACTGGATCTCGATAATACCCTCACTACCCATAATAATCCTGTGCCGCCGCAGTCCAGCCTTGACTGGCTGAGGGAAATGAAAGAAGCACAGATCAGACTGATGATAGTTTCAAATAACAGCGCAAAAAGGGTAATGCCGTTTGCGCAGAGACTGGGACTGGAATTTGTCAGCAGGGGCGCAAAACCCCTTACTTTCGGCTATACAAAGGCAATAGAACGTATGGGTCTCAATAAGAAAAACGTGGCTGCCGTGGGCGACCAGATATTCACTGACGTGCTGGGAAGCAATCTGAAAGGCATACGCTCTATATTCGTGTTCCCTATAGAGCCGGAGACCAGCTTGCCGTTTCGGATAAAAAGAGCCTGCGAAAAACCGTTCCTGCCAAAAAGAATAATAGGAGGCGACTGTGAATGAATGATATGATAAAAGGGCTGCTGGGCAAAAAACTGGATATCAGTACAAATGATGAGTTTTATTCTGAGTGCGAACTGAAACAGGTCTGCGACGACTGGATACTTGTTGATGAAGCAGGCGACCTGAAGTATCTGAACCTCAGATATGTCAGGGAAATAGAGCTTACTCCGGAGGACGAAGAACCGGGCAAAATAGGTCTGTTCAGACGTAAAA
>CANRLY010000154.1 GCA_947631585.1 uncultured Clostridia bacterium | reverse complement strand
ACACTTTAAAATGGCAAAAGAAGCGGTGATGAAATCCGGTCAGTACGCTTATATCGGAAGAAAACAGAGAAAGAGAGATTTCAGGAGCTTGTGGATAACAAGGATCTCTGCCGCCGCAAAACTGAACGGAATGAACTATTCCACTTTCATGAACGGCGTTAAGAAAGCAGGTATCACGCTTAACAGAAAGATGCTTTCAGAAATAGCTATCAACGACCCTGAAGGATTCACCGCTATCGCTGAAAAGGCAAAGGCAGCTATCTGATGACAACATTTTGACACGCACAGGCTTTGATCGTGCGTGTTTTGTTGTTTTATAACTCAGGCGAAAAATTGCCGCACTGCCATGAAGAACGGCAGACTGACAGACGTAAGGAGGCGGCGGATATGACCATCTCAAGCAGGGATAACCCTAATGTTAAACTGCTGTGCAAACTGCTTTCCGGCAAAAAACAAAGGACTGAAAACGGGCTTTTTGTCATAGAGGGAATGAGAGGCTGCATAGATGCGGTCAAAGAATACCGGAACGGGAAGATAAAGCTTACAGGACTGTTCTGCTGCCGGGAGACTGTTGAAAATTATCGGGATAACTTTCCGGTGGAACTGCTGGACGAGTTGGATAAAAGTCTGGTGTTCAGCATAACTAAAGAACTTGCGGACAGGATATCTGAGGAGAAGAATACCCAGGGGATATTCGCTGTGGCTGAAATGCTCCATAAGAAACTGGCTCCGCAGGAACTTGCCGGAGGAAAGTATCTGGTGCTGGACGGTATCAGAGACCCCGGCAATCTGGGGACTCTGCTCAGAACAGCCGACGCTTTCGGCGTGACAGGTGCTGTGCTTACCGGCAACTGCTGCGACCTGTATAACCCAAAGACAGTCAGGTCTACCGTGGGAAGTCTGGCACGGATACCCGTTTATATCGAAAATGATTTTTACACAGTTGTGAAAATTCTCGAGGAAGCAGATATTAAAACTTTCGCCGCAGTGGTAAGAGACGGAACTTCCGTGACGGAGGTGAACTTACCGGAAAACTGCGCAGTGGTGCTGGGGAACGAGGGCAGCGGACTTTCTGAGGAGCATATAGACGCTTGCAGCCGTAAGATAACTGTGAAAATGAAAGGCAACGCTGAATCGCTGAACGCCGCAGCGGCAGGCGCTGTGCTGATGTGGGAAATGACAAGAGACTGAGCTTTGAGGAGGTCTGAGTATGAGCGATGATATTCTGAAATGGCTGTGGCTGGATAAGATCTTCGGTACGGCTAACCCCAGGAAGTGGGAGGCTACCGCAAGGTTTGCTTCTATAGATGAATGTTACGACGCCTTTACCCACGGGGATTGTTACGGGCTTAACGAAGCCGAGGTCCGCAGGGTCAGGAACACGGATATTTACGATCTCGACAGAACGCTGGAATATTGCGGCAAAAACAACATAAAAATATATTGCTATGAAAGTGAGGGCTTTCCTGAAAGACTGAAGGAGATATATAATCCTCCGGCGGTCATTTATGCAAAGCATAGCGGAGAAAGTCTTGACTTTCTTAACGAAAGCGTAGTTGTTGCCGTGGTGGGCGCAAGAAAAATAAACGATTATTATATCAAGGTCACCGAAGAGATAGCCGGTCAGTTGGCAGCGGCAGGAATAGTAGTCGCAAGCGGCTTTGCAGTGGGAGCTGATACCGCAGCTCATAAGGCGGCTATAAAAAACGGCGGAAAAACTGCGGCTGTGCTGGGTTCGGGAATAGATTACGACTACCCAAGAGGAACTCTTGCCTTTAAAGATGAGATCGCCGAAAACGGTGCGGTCATCTCGGAATTTCTGCCTGACCATGTGCCTAGTAATGTTGACTTCATCGCAAGAAACAGGATACTTTCGGGAATAAGTATGGGCATACTGGTAACTCAGGCGTCGCCGACCAGCGGTTCGCTGAATACCGTGTCAAACGGCGTCTCACAGGGAAAAGATATTTTCTGCGTGCCGCCTATGGATATTTTTAACTATAACTATTCGGGAGTGGTGCAGCTTATACGGGACGGCGCAGTGCCGGTCTTTGACGCTAAAGATGTAATTTATGAATATTATGAAAATTATTCCCACAGAATAGATATTGCCAGAAATACGCAGGAGTTTTCACAGAAAAGCGAGGACTCGTCAGTGTTTACCGGCGAAAGCAAAAAGAGCCGCAAAAAACCGTCTGCCAGGTCGGAAAGCTCAAGCGTGGAGAAAAAGAGACAAAAGCCGAAAATGCCTGATATCTCAGGGCTGAGCGAGACCCAGCAGAGCATTGTGAAAGCTCTTGAAAAGGGCGGACTGCTGGCGGACGAGATCTCCAGAGCGACTGGAGTAGGGATAATGGAACTGTTCGGGGAACTGACCGAACTAGAGATCGCAGGGGTGGTAAAGTCTCTGCCCGGAAACAGATATTCGTTGTGATAAATCAGTTTGGATAGGAGAATGTAAGTTGTCATATCTTGTTATTGTGGAGTCGCCTACCAAGGTGCATACGATCAAGAGCTTTCTTTCAAAGGACTATGAGGTGATCGCTTCAATGGGACACCTGAGAGACCTTCCCAAGTCAAAACTGGGAGTTGACATAGAACATGATTTTCAGCCTCAGTATATAGATATCAAGGGCAAAGAGCCTCTTATCAGGGATATAAAGAAAAAAGCCAAAAAATATGATAAAGTGTATATCGCCACCGACCCTGACCGTGAGGGGGAGGCTATCTCCTGGCACCTGGCGCATATTCTGGGACTTGACCTTTCTGATAAGAACAGAGTCACTTTCAATGAGATAACTAAAAGCGCAGTTTTAAGCGGAATGAAGTCCCCAAGGGCTATCGACATAGACCTTGTCAACGCCCAGCAGACAAGACGTATCCTTGACAGGATAGTCGGCTATAAGCTTTCGCCTTTTCTCTGGAAAAAGGTGAGAAGAGGTCTTTCAGCCGGAAGAGTGCAGTCGGTCGCTGTGAGAATGGTGGTAGACAGGGAACAGGAGATCAGGGACTTTGTGCCGCAGGAATACTGGTCGATAGACGCTAAACTTTCCGCACCGTCGTCCAGAAAGGAATTTTCGGCAAAGCTGGTGACTGTGGACGGTGAAAAGATAGAGATAAACGATAAGGAAACTTCCGACCGCCTGCTGAAAAGGCTTGACGGAGCGGAGTTCTCAGTGGCAAATATCAAAAAGAGCGTTCACAGAAAATCCCCTGCCGCTCCTTTCACTACTTCTACAATGCAGCAGGAGGCTTCAAGAAAACTGGGCTTTCAGACCGTCAGAACTATGAGAGCCGCTCAGGAACTCTATGAAGGCGTTGAGATAGCCGGAATGGGCGCAACAGGTCTTATCACCTATATGAGGACCGACAGCCTGCGAGTTTATTAAGAAAAAATATGGGAAGGAATATGTTCCCGACCAGCCGAGAACGTATAAGACCAAAGGTTCGGCGCAGGACGCTCACGAGGCTATAAGACCTACTCACCCGGAACTTACTCCGGAAGCGGTAAAGGCAAGCGGAGTGTCGGGAGATCAGCTAAGACTGTATAAACTTATCTGGGAAAGATTTATCGCAAGCCAGATGTCAAACTGCCTGATGGATACCGTTTCGGTGGATATCGCAGCTAACGGCTGCGGCTTTAAGGCAACGGGCTATTCGGTGAAGTTTGACGGCTTTACCGTGCTGTATGAGGAAAGCAAAGACGAGGACGAGGAAAAGAAAAACGTCCTGCCGCCCCTGAAAAAAGGCGACCTGCTGAAAGTCAGATCGCTCACCGGCAACCAGCATTTCACTCAGCCGCCTCCCAGATATACAGAGGCTTCGCTGGTCAAGGCTTTTGAGGAGAACGGCATCGCCAGACCGTCCACATACGCAACTACCGTTTCCACTATACTTAACAGAAGCTATGTTGAGAGGGACGGCAAGCAGATACGCCCCACTTCTCTGGGAGAAGTCACCACTCAGCTGATGAAAGAACATTTTTCTGAAATAGTGGACGTGAAGTTTACCGCAAAAATGGAAAACGACCTAGACGCAGTGGAACTGGGAAAGAAAAACTGGGTAAAAACACTGGACGATTTTTATAAAGGCTTTGAAAAAGACCTGACCAGCGCCGAAAAGGAAATGGAAGGCAGAAGAGTCAGGATACCCGACGAGGAGACCGACCAGATGTGCGAGGTCTGCGGAAAGCCGATGGTCATAAAAATAGGCAGATACGGAAAATTCCTTGCCTGCTCCGGATTCCCGGAGTGTAAGAACACCAAGCCGATAGTTACCGAAACAGGCGGACTTTGCCCGTTCTGCGGAAAGAAAGTCCTGCAAAAGAAGTCCAAGAGGGGAAAGAAATTTTTCGGCTGTGAGGATAACCCGAACTGCTCTTTCATGACGTGGGATACCCCCACTAAGGAAAAATGCCCCAGGTGCGGCAGTTCGCTGTTCCAGAAAGGCGGCAAGAACGGAAAACTCATCTGCCATAAGCCC
>CANRLY010000153.1 GCA_947631585.1 uncultured Clostridia bacterium | reverse complement strand
CTGGTCGGCGGACACATTCCTCCCTGTGAGTTCGCTCACCATCGAAGCCAGTTTCCCCTGGATATCTCCGCCGTCTTTCAGAGCCTCCCTGACCGTTTCCTCCGGCAGCTGCACGCCGAACTGTTCTTTTATCAGCGTCTGGCTTATGATCGCAGACAGGTCGGTATCTCCCAGATTTTCGGCGACTTTATCCATTATTATCTCACCGGCGAAGCTGTCGTACACCACAGGCGCCAACACCACTGAGACCGCAGCCGACACCGCCACCGACAAAACTCCTGCCGCCACCACTGCCACCGACTTCACAAAGCCTCTTTTAGCATTTGCGATGACCGACAACACTATTATCAAAATAACTATCCCATCAATGATAAGAAACATATGACCTCCGTTTTAAGCCTTTATCGCTATTTTTCAAGACTTACCTTATCCACCTGATCGTACCCCATGAAATACACCAGATCGTCTATCAGCACAAAGTCTATGTAGTCCTTTGAGATATCCGCCGAACCCACCGGCTTGCCGGAGCTGTTCAGCGCCCCGAAGCTGCCGTCTGTCAGGTATTCCGCCTGGTCGCCGTCAGCCTTTATCTTCTCCACCTTATTTTCCGTCTCAAAGACCGCCGGCGTATCCTTTTCTGAGAATATCCTTATCTCAGAGCCGCCGCCTGTTATCCTGTCCGACACCAGCACAGCAATATCGCCGCTCAGTGAAAAGTCCGCCAGATCTCTTTCATAAGAATAAGCGTACTTCACCGACCCGTCGGAGCTTACCCGATAGAGGATATCGTCCCCCACCAGCCACATATCTCCGTTTTCGCAGTAGTCAGCCTTATATATCAGGCAGTCCAGGTCCTCCGTCTCAAACACTTCCTGATCCTTATTAAATTCCAGACCGTATATCTTGGACACCAGCCGTCCCCCTTTTGCCGAAAAAGCTGAGACTATGCAGCCGTCCTCCTTTTCGTTGAAAGAAACGCTCACTATCCTCTGACCCGGAGACCAGACAAAGACTTCCTTTCCGCTCTCGTCGTATATAGTCAGGTAAGAGGAATACTTATCCGTCTGAGTGACCACAGCCACTTTTGAATCCTCCCCTGCTTCCGCAAGGACTATAGGGTCGTCTGTCTTTTTGGAATACACCTCTCCGTTTTTATCATAAACCGAAAAATTGCTGCCGTTCAGGTCGTAGACGAAAAGCCGCTTTTTCATGGCGTCTGCCACCGGGTCGGCAAACTGGTGCTGATAAGAGCCTGTCTGCTCCCCCTTTTTGTTATAGCAGGTCAACCTTGTGTCGGAGATGACCACCGGATAGTCGTCTATATGGGTGAGCCTTATTTTTTCCGACTGACTGAGCTGTATGGGGAATCCCCCTCCGCTGCGCTGAGCGCTTTCGCTTATGACCGGGTCTCTGCTGCTGAAAAATTCTGTCAGCGGAGTTATCCAATAACCTCTCAGCTCATATCCCACAACGCAGATGATAAGCAGCACCATCAGCCCGATAAAACGGCGGCGTCTTTTTTTCTTTTTAGCGATAAGTCTTTCACGCTTCAGGTCGTGTACCTTTCCGCCTGACCGGTATTCCCTGTCAGTACCGTCTGCGCCTGCCATTATTGTCATTCCTTTCTTTTATGGAATTCCCGTCTCTTCAGTAATACACTTTGTTCAGGTAAAGTCCGTCAGGCGGCACAGTCACGCCGGCGGCAGTCCTGTCTTTTTTCTCTATAAGTTCTTTTATGCAGCCTTGTGGGAGCTTTCCCTCGTTGATATAGATAAGCGTTCCCACCATTATTCTCACCATATTGTAAAGAAATCCGTTTCCGGCGACTTTCAGTCTCACCAGGTCGCCCTGTCTTTCCGCCGAAAAGGAGCTTATTGTCCTTACGGTATTTTCCTGGGTGCAGTCAGCCGAACAGAACCCTCTGAAATCGTAAGTCCCCACAAACTGTTTACCCTCACGGTCAAGGAGTTTTTCGTCCAGCGGATACTTATACTGCATTGCCATCTTATTCAAGAACGGGTCTCTGACCGGGTGGTTGTGTATAAGATATTCGTATTCCTTCCCCTTACAATTATACCTTGCATGAAAGGAATCGTCAACCACTTTGCAGTCTAAAATTGAAATATCTCCCGGAAGAAGCGAATTTGTGCCGATGACTACACCCTTTTCGGTGATGGCGTTTTCTGTGGAAAAGCTGAACACATACTCTCTTGCGTGGACGCCTGCGTCGGTTCTGGAGCAGCCGTTCACCGAGACGGTCTCCCCCAGCAGTTTTCCCATTGCTTCCTCCACTGCCTGCTGGACGGTCATGGCGTTGTTCTGCCTCTGGAAGCCGTGGTACGCAGCCCCGTTATAAGCCATAGTCACCTTGAAATTCCTCATACGACTTTTCCTGTTCTCCTTAACCGATAATGATATTCACTGCCACCACTGCCCCCATGAACAGCGCCGTTATCAGCAAAGCCACATAATCCCTTGGCGCAGACCGGAGCTGTTTCATTCTGGTCCTGCCGTCTCCGCCGTGATAGCAGCGGCACTCCATTGCAAGAGCAAGTTCCCCGGCCCTTCTGAAAGATGACACCAGCAGCGGCACCAGCACCGGCACTAACGCTTTTGCACGCCGGACGATATTGCCGCTTTCCATATCTGCGCCCCTTGCTTTCTGGGCGGACATTATCTTATCCGTCTCCTCTATGAGCGTTGGTATGAACCGCAGAGCGATAGTCATTATCATTGCGGTCTCGTGGACAGGCACTTTTATCTTTTTCAGGGGAGACATCAGCCGCTCTATGGCGTCCGTCAGGACTATAGGCGAAGTGGTGTAGGTGAGCAGCGAAGTTCCCACGATAAGGGCGATTATCCTCACCGCCATGAACACCGCCGTGTTTACCCCCTGTTCGGTTATCTTTATAAAATGCCAGCTGAAAAGCAGGTCGCCTGTTCTTATAAAGAATATATTCAGCACCGAAGTCAGTATAATTATAGGCACTATGGGCTTGATGCTCTTGAGCATAAGTCTTGGCGGTATGCCGGAGACCGACGCCGCCAGCGCCAGAAACAGCAGTCCCACTGCCAGCCTGGGGTAACCGTCCGCCACGAACAGCATGACTATGAACACCAGCGTGAATATTATCTTGAACCTGGGGTCAAGCCGATGTATGATGCTTTTCCCAGGAAAAAACTGCCCTAAAGTTATATCCTTGAGCAAGGGTCACTCCTCCTCTTTGCCGCCGTCAAGAAGTCTGAGGATAGCGTCGGCGGCATATCTGACGGTGTAAACGTCGCTGCCCACAGGGACTCCTGCCGCTCTCAGCCGATTGAACACTCTGGTTATCTGCGGCACTGAAAGTCCGATAGCTTCCAGTTCTTCACCCCTGCCGAACACCTTTGCGGTATCGTCGTAGCAGAACAGTTTGCCCTTGTTCATGACCAGTATCTTGGAGACGTTTTTGGCAACGTCCTCCATCGAGTGGGAGATAAGCAGCACTGTGTTCTTTTTCTCCCGATGGTACTCCCTGATAAGCCCCAGTATCCTGTCCCTGCCTTTGGGGTCAAGCCCGGAAGCCGGCTCGTCGAGTATGAGCACCCGTGGGTCCATCGCCATGACTCCGGCGATAGCCACCCGTCTCTGCTGACCTCCCGAAAGCTCGAACGGCGACTTTTGCAGCACGCTTTTATCCAGTCCCACCAGACGTGCCGTCTCCAGCACCCTGCGGTTTATCTCCTCTTCATCGAGACCCATATTTTTCGGGCCAAAAGCTATATCCTTATAGCAGGTCTCCTCGAACAGCTGGTACTCCGGGTACTGGAACACCAGTCCCACCTTAAAGCGTATATCCCTCAGCCGTGACTTGTCTTTCCACAGTTCTTCCCCATCAATGAAAATTTTCCCGGAAGTCGGTCTTAAAAGCCCGTTGAAATGCTGTATCAGCGTAGACTTCCCTGAGCCGGTATGCCCGATAACGCCAACCATTTCCCCTTCTTCTATTTCCAGATCCACTCCGTCCACCGCCGCTGTCTCAAAGGGAGTTCCCACGCCGTAGACATACCGCAGATCTTCAGTTCTGATTATCGCCATAGAATTTTCCTCGCAATTTGCCAAGCTCATTTTCTGCCTGTTTTTCCGTCAACAAAGATCATGAACACTACCACCAGCCAGAGCAATTCGCCTATCATACCCATATCGAAGCAGACGCCAAAAGCCGCCGCCGATAACGCCCAGGACAGCCAGAAGCCTTTATCTGTCAGGGTGGAAGCCCACGCCTCGCTCACAGAGACCGCCTGTTGCTTTTTGCCGACTTTTTTTCTTGCCGCCGCTGCCGACCACGCCGCATACACCGCCGCCAGCACCGCAAACGGCAGCATATCCGTTAGCCAAAGCTGCCAGAAGCTCATCTCCATTGGAGAAGTGAACCTTGTCGTCAGAAAATGAGTTGCCGCCATTCCCAGCGAAGCAGTCAGCCAGAAAGATATCTGAGTCAGC
>CANRLY010000152.1 GCA_947631585.1 uncultured Clostridia bacterium | reverse complement strand
TCGGATCCTCGATCTCCAGGCCGAGCCTGCCGCGGTCGCGGAACTGATAGGTGGAAAATCCGCTGAACCAGGAGGTGTCTTCGCTGCGCAGGATATCGCAGAATTCCTGCACCATGGCCGCCTGGTCGTAAGGCCCTGTGACGTCGCCGTCCGCGTTCATCTCGCTCATCACCATCGGTTTTGACTGACCGCCGCACAGCTCGCAGAAGCGCTTGTAGGTGCGCTTTGTGTACTCAAAGACGTCGCGGATCTTGCTGCGCCCGTGGGAATTGCCGCCGCGTTCCGCCACATCGAAAGGCCAGCCCCAATGGAGAGCCATATACTTATCCACCGACCAGATATCAGTTTCTCTGACAGCCTGAGAAAATTCCTTTTCCATAACTATCTCTTTGCTGTCGTAGCTTTCGATACCGCCGATACACAGGATAGTCGAGACGTTGGGTGCGTGTTCTTTAAGTATCTTATTAAAGCGGCAATAGAAGTCAGCCACGCCCTGATAGGTAGTTCTTTTGGTGAAAGAGAACCAGTTTCCGGTGGCTTCGTGGTTCACTCTCAGGAGCAGTCTGCCGAAAGGTCTCAGGTCGTTGGCGATGGCGATAAGGTGTTCATCTGAGACGTTAGGGTCTATAGTAAGGGTAAGGGTAACGTCCTGACCATGGCGGCGGACGTCTCTCATATAAGTGAAAGGTTCGTCGTCGGTAGTGCCGCCAAGACCTCCTTTATATGTAAAATAGTCGTCATAGGGGTAATCCCACTGGAAGGAGACCTCGGCGTCTTTCATGACTTCTGAGATCCTTCCCGGCCATTCCTTATCAAGGGGATAGTAGCAGTACATCAGCGAAATGCTCCGGTGGGGTCTGCCAAGCTTATGAAGTATATAGTCCTGACCTACATACTCCCCTCTTTCGGAGCCGTCCCCAAGGTCAACGGCGCAGGGGGCTTTTCCCATATGCACACGGAAAGCTTTTGTTTCGTTCATACAACGTCCTCCATTTCTGGTCTGATCTTATTTATGACAGCGGCGCTGCGCCGTCCGTTCAGATAAATAATAACACAGCTGCGCTCCAAAGTCAATAACCTGCGTGAAAAGTATCTTTCCGGCGGGGCATTTCTATTGACATCAGGTCTTGAACGTGATATAATAGGTCACAGAACTAAATTGACGAGATCGTCAAGGCAGTGGACTATTGAACTATTGACCACTTCATTCTGAAGTTGAAGCCATACGGACAGCTGGGTCAGACGCCGTTACATTAAATTCGGCAAAAGCACAAAAGTTGCTGCGTTTTGCCGGCACAGGGATCAATATGCCGCTCTCAGGCGGCGCAGTATAAGTATTTATCAGCTTGTGAAACGGTCGATAGGGGTGATTCCCCGAACCAGCGTCAGGGATATGTCCGCAGTGACGTACTAATTCTAACGCACAAGGTGATATTGCCTGTGCGTTCTTATTTTATCCGAGGTGATATTTATGGAAAGCAAATTGAAGTTATACGGTTTCAACAACCTGACAAAGTCGCTGAGTTTCAACATCTACGATGTATGCTATGCCAAAACCCAGAAAGAGCAGAAAGACTACATTGATTACATTGACGAGCAGTACAACTCTGAAAGGATAACCGACATCATCACTCATGTGACTGAGATGATCGGGGCGAAAGTGCTTAACATTTCACGGCAGGACTACGACCCACAAGGGGCTTCGGCGACCTTTCTCATAGGGGACGACTCCATGATACCGGCAGGCGGCAACGAGATAGCCGCTCATCTGGACAAGAGCCATGTGACGGTCCACACTTATCCGGAGTTCCACCCAAAGAACAGCATTGCCACTTTCAGGGTGGACATTGACGTTGCCACCTGCGGAAAGATAACTCCGCTGACTGCTCTGGATTACCTGATAGGAAGTTTTGATTCTGACATAATAACCATGGATTACCGGGTAAGAGGCTTTACCAGGAACGTGGACGGAGAAAAAGTTTTTATCGACCACGAGATAACTTCCATTCAGGACTACATCAACGATGAGATACTTCAGCGTTACGACGCCATGGACATCAACGTTTATCAGGCGAATATATTCCACACAAAAATGCTTATCAGGGAGCTTTATTTGCAGAACTATCTTTTCAACACGGTGGTGGACGAGCTGCCGCCTCAGAGACGTTTGGACATAAGCACGGCATTAAAGCGTGAGATGATAGAAATATTCAGCGGAAGGAATGTCTACTGACAATGTACGACCAGAACGAAGCCCCGATATACGAGGCGTTACAGCGATTCAAGAAAATGAGGATAGTGCCTTTTGACGTGCCGGGTCACAAGCGTGGCAGGGGCAATTCGGAACTGACGGAGTTTCTGGGGCAGAACTGCATGGACGTGGACGTCAATTCCATGAAGCCGCTGGATAATCTCTGTCACCCGGTATCGGTCATTGAAAAAGCGGAAAAGATCGCTGCGGAGGCCTTCGGTGCGGCAAACGCTTTCTTCATGGTGGGAGGGACTACTTCCGCAGTACAGAGCATGATACTTTACGCCTGCAAGAGCGGCGACAAGATAATTCTTCCCAGAAACGTTCACAGGAGCGCAATAAACGCTCTTATCCTATGCGACGCAGTGCCGGTATACGTCAATCCGGACACAAATCAGGAGCTGGGGATAGCTCTGGGGACGTCGGTGGAGCAGATAGAAAAAGCGGTGGAAGAAAACCCCGATGCCAAGGCGATCCTTATAAACAATCCCACATACTACGGGATATGTTCCGATCTGAGGAGGATATCCAAGCTGGCACATTCAAAAGGTATGCTGCTGCTGGTGGACGAAGCCCACGGAACGCATTTTTACTTCGGGGACAACTTCCCCATAAGCGCAATGGCTGCCGGTGCGGACGTTTCTTCGGTGAGTATGCACAAGTCGGGCGGAAGTCTGACCCAAAGTTCTTTTCTTCTGATGGGGAGCCGGATAAACGCCGACTACATGAGGCAGATAGTCAATCTCACTCAGACGACCAGCGCATCTTACCTATTGCTGTCAAGTCTGGACATTTCAAGAAAGAGGCTTGCTCTGCACGGCAGGGAGATATTTGCAAAGACGGTGGAAATGGCGGAATACGCCCGTTCGGAGATAAATTCCATCGGCGGATACTACGCTTTTTCAAAAGAGCTTATAAACGGCGGCAGCGTTTACGACTTTGATCTGTCAAAGTTATCGGTGAACACGCTGTCGGTAGGTCTGGCAGGGATAGAAGTTTACGATCTGCTGAGAGACGAGTACGACATTCAGATCGAGTTCGGGGACATCGGGAACATTCTGGCGTATCTCTCCACCGGCGACCGCAGGCAGGACATAGAACGTCTGATAAGCGCTCTGGCAGAGATACGGCGGCGGTTCGGGAAGCCGGAAGCGGGGCTGCTGTCGCAGGAGTACATTGACCCGATAGTGGCTGAAACGCCGAGAAAGGCGTTTTACTCGGAGAAGGTATCGCTTCCGCTGGAAGAGACCGCCGGCAAAGTGTGCAGCGAATTTGTTATGTGCTACCCTCCGGGGATACCTATACTTGCTCCGGGGGAGCTTATCACTGACGAGATAATACGTTACATCAAGTACGCCAAGGAAAAAGGCTGTCAGATGACCGGCACGGAAGATATCGGAGTTGACAGGCTGAACGTACTGGTCTGAAAGTTAAATTAAAGGAGCGTGACTCAGATGGAATTATGGTTTACTGAAAGGCATACGCCAAACGTAAAGTTTTCTATAAAGGTGGACAGGCAGCTTTACAGCGGTTACAGCGAATTTCAGAGGATAGACATTTTTGACTCAAAGGAATTCGGACGTTTCCTTACGCTGGACGGCTACATGATGCTCACCGAAAAGGACGAGTTCATTTATCACGAGATGATTACCCACACGCCTATGGCTGTTCACCCCGACCCCAAGAACATTCTGGTGATAGGCGC
The DNA here is from genome assembly GCA_947631585.1 of uncultured Clostridia bacterium. Lineage (GTDB taxonomy): Bacteria > Bacillota > Clostridia > Oscillospirales > Ruminococcaceae > JAAZZIT01. The sequence goes on along the minus strand of CANRLY010000152.1, from coordinate 528 downwards.
AGGCGACGGCGGAGTGGTAAGAGAACTGGCAAGGTATCCTTCAGTGGAGAGGATCGACCTTGTGGAGATAGACGAGCTGGTGGTGGAAGTATGCAAGCTGTATCTTCCCACTACAGCCTGCCGTCTGGACGACCCAAGGCTGAACATTTACTATGAGGACGGAGTTAAGTTCATCAGGCGGTGCGAAAACGAATACGACATTATCATTGTTGACTCCACCGACCCGTTCGGTCCGGGAGAGGGTCTTTTCACAAAGGAATTTTACGGAAGCTGCTTCAAGGCGTTGAGAGAGGACGGCATAATGGTAAATCAGCACGAAAGCCCGTTTTACGCTGAGGACGCAGCCGCCATGCAGCGTTCCCACAAGCGGATAGTGGAGAGCTTCCCTATCAGCAAGGTATATCAGGCGCACATTCCCACTTATCCGTCCGGACACTGGCTGTTCGGGTTCGCTTCTAAAAAATACCACCCCACCAACGATTACAACGGCACAAAGTGGAGTATGCTGGGGCTAAAGACAAGATATTA
>CANRLY010000151.1 GCA_947631585.1 uncultured Clostridia bacterium | reverse complement strand
GTTTTTCAGCAGGAACGCCCAGGTCGTCATTATTTGCCCATAAAGGTAAATATAAGGCTGCATATTGCTTCCTCCTCACGCTTTCTCACGCTTCCCAGACCGCCGTAGAACCGCAGGGTATCGCCGCACCTGAGCTTTCCACCGGAAGCCCTATCTCATCAGCGGAGACCTTACCCCCGAACAGCGGACAGAGCATTTCCCTGAGCAGGTAAGCCGTCACCGACGGAGAAAGTCCGGTAGTATAGCTGTTCAGCAGGAAAAACAGGGGCTTTTCCGAAAGTGCGCCGGTACACAGCTTCACCAGGTCGTAGATGTTGTCTTCCAGCTTCCAGACCTCCCCGGAAGGACCTCTCCCATAGCTGGGCGGGTCCATCACTATGCCGTCATAGAGGTTGCCACGACGTATCTCCCTTGCCACGAACTTTTCGCAGTCGTCCACTATCCAGCGTATCGGTCTGTCGGAAAGTCCCGAAAGTGCGGCATTATCCCTTGCCCACTGGACCATTCCTTTAGAGGCGTCCACATGGGTGACCTGCGCCCCGGCATGAGCGCAGGCAAGGGTCGCACCGCCGGTATAAGCAAACAGGTTCAGCACCTTTACCGGTCTGCCGGAAGAGACTTTCTCCCTGATCTTTCGGGACATATAGTCCCAGTTGACCGCCTGTTCAGGGAAAAGCCCTGTATGCTTAAAGCCGGTAGGTCTGATAATGAATTTCAGATCTTTATATCCGATATTCCAGCTATCGGGAAGTTTTCGCTTAAACTCCCACTCGCCGCCGCCTTTGGACGACCGATGGTACACTCCGTCCGCCCTGCCCCAAAGCTCCGACTTTTTCGGGGTTTTCCAGATTATCTGGGGGTCGGGTCTCACCAGGAGTCTGCCTCCCCAGCTTTCAAGCTTTTCGCCGCAGGAGGTATCTATTATCCGATAGTCGCTCCAGTTTTCTGCGATCCTCATTAGTTACTGCCTTTCAAATATTAATACTAAACGCAAAGGTTTTTCTTTACGGTATCGGCTATCCTATAGGCGTCATCGGTGATAAGCCCGAAGTTTTTGCCCTCAAGCATCACCCTGACCAGCGGTTCTGTGCCCGACTCCCTGACCAGTATCCTGCCGTCGTCGCCAAGTTTTACCCGACAAAGCTCGATCATATCGGTTATTTCCTTGATGGACTCCCACTTGCCCTTTGATTCCGGAGGGATAACGATATTTTCAAGCACCTGGGGATAAGAGGTCATCAGGGAGGCAAGTTCGGACATTTTCAGCGAAGTTTTGGCAAGTATCCCCAGAAGCTTCAGACCGGTGAGCATACCGTCCCCGGTGTTCGCCTCGTCAAGGAAGATGATATGCCCCGACTGTTCGCCGCCCAGGTTATAGCCGCCTTTGAGCATTTCTTCAAGAACGTATCTGTCCCCCACGCCGGTAGTAGTCACCACCACGCCGTTTTCCTTGGCAAACTTAAAGAATCCCAGATTTGTCATAACGGTGACCACGCAGGTATTATGTTTAAGAGTTCCTATGCCTTTCATATATTTTGAGAAGATGGCAAGCAGCTTATCGCCGTCAACGACTTCTCCCTTTTCGTCCACCGCCAGGCATCTGTCGGCATCGCCGTCAAAGGCAAGACCCACCTGACAGCGGTTTTCCACCGTGAACTTCCTGAGCTGTTCCAGGTGGGTGGAACCGCAGTTCTTATTGATATTTGTGCCGTCCGGCTTATTGTTTATGAAGCAACATTCCGCTCCCAGGCCACGGAAGAGTTTTTCTGCGCAGCTGCTTGCAGAGCCGTTTGCGCAGTCGAGAGCCACTTTTACTCCTCTCAGGCTGTCGGAGGTCTTCATCAGGTGTCTGACGTAATCCCACTCGGCGTTTTTCTCATAATGCACCCTGCCCACCGTTGTGGAGCAGCAGAGTTTCATATCTTCCGGGTAATCGAGTATCAGCGCCTCGATCTCCTCTTCGATCTTATCCGGCAGCTTGAAGCCGTCGCCGGAAAACAGTTTTATGCCGTTAAATTCCACGCTGTTGTGTGAAGCGGAGATCATCACCCCTGCGTCCGCCTCATACTTCTTTACCAAGATCGCCACTGCCGGAGTAGGTATCACTCCCAGAATATGCGCATCAGCCCCCACTGAGCATATTCCTGCCACCAGCGCAGCTTCAAGGATATCCCCGGAGATCCTTGTGTCCTTGCCGATGATGATCTTGGGTTTTTTGTTTGTTGTCTTTGTGAGCACCAGAGCGGCAGCCCTGCCGATGTTCATTGCCATCTCGCAGGTGAGTTCGGTTATCGCCACGCCCCTTGCTCCATCAGTTCCGAAAAGTCTTCCCATTGTTGTCAGCTCCTTTGTGATTTTTCTGTAAAGCGGCGGAAAGTTTTTGCAGCCCCTTTCACTAATACTGCAAAACCCCCAAAAAGTTGCATGGTTTCGTGCAACTATGAATAAAAAAGTTTTTAGTTAAAACATTTTTTGTAGCATCATACAGATATGCCTATGAAAATTTATGCAGTATGCCGAATGTCAATCTTCCGGCATAATTGTCAACTGACCGTTCTCAGTAGGCGATTTGCCTACACGTTCGCAGCCCAGATGCTTATATGCCAGGTCGGTAGCGCAGCGGCCTCTGGGCGTTCTGGCGATAAAGCCAAGCTGCATAAGGTAGGGTTCGCAGACGTCTTCCAGCGTGACGGCTTCTTCCCCGATAGCGGAAGCAAGCGTATCCAGTCCCACAGGACCGCCGCCGTAGCCTTTTATCAGCATTTCCAGAAGTCTTTTATCCATTTTGTCAAGTCCCAGCTCGTCAACTTCCATTCTATCGAGAGCCATATCCACTATATTTTTAGTGATAACGCCGTTTCCCATGATATCGGCGAAATCCCTTACTCTTTTAAGAAAGCGGTTGGCGATACGGGGAGTTCCTCTGGAACGTCTGGCAAGTTCCATTGCGCCCTCCTTTTCGCAGGCTATGCCAAGGATAGCGGCAGAGCGGACGATTATATCGCAAAGCTCGTTCGGGGTATAAAGTTCAAGTCTTGCGATAACGCCGAAACGGTCTCTCAGCGGCGCAGTGAGCTGTCCTGAACGGGTGGTAGCCCCCACCAGGGTAAAAGGTTTAAGGTCAAGCCGGACGGAGTTCGCCGCAGCTCCCTTACCCCAGATTATATCCACCGCAAAGTCCTCCAGCGCAGGGTAGAGTATTTCTTCCACAGAGCTGTCAAGGCGGTGTATCTCGTCTATGAACAGCACGTCTCCCCTTTCAAGGTTGGTGAGTATAGCCGCCAGGTCGCCCGGCTTTTTGATAGACGGTCCCGACGTGATACGGATATTTACCCCCAGCTCGTTGGCGATTATCTGGGAGAGGGTAGTTTTGCCCAGACCGGGAGGGCCGTAGAGCAGCACATGGTCAAGAGGCTCTCCTCTGCGTTTTGCCGCCTCGATATAGACCGAAAGGTTCTCTTTCACCGCCTGCTGACCGATATACTCGCTCAGCGTTTTGGGGCGCAGGTTATAGTCCTGCTCCTCCGGAATATCCGTTTCTATCTCCCGTGGTGAGACCAGCCGGTTCTCAAAATCAAATTCGCCTGTTTCGATCATTTATCATCACCCTACAGTTCTACAGTTTTACAATTTTTAAGTCGGAATACTCAGCGTTTATCCTGATCTGCCCGTTTAAGAGCGTACTTTATAAGTTCTTCCACAGTAAGAGACGGGTCTGCGCCGGAAAGCGACTTTGCAGCTTCCTGTCTGGAAAATCCCAGCACTGCCAGAGCTGAAAGCGCTTCGGCAACGGCTGAACCGCCTGAAGCCGCAGGCATTTCGTCCAGGGGGCTTCCTGACGAAAGGGCGTTTTCCTTGCCCAGCTTATCTTTAAGTTCAAGGACTATCCTCTGCGCCAGTTTTGCTCCGACCCCTTTAGCCTTAGTTATCGCCTTGGCGTCCTCAGTGGCGGCGGCAAGGGCGAACGCCTGTGGGGTCATCACAGAAAGTATGGCAAGGGCGTTTTTAGGTCCTACGCCGGAAACGGAAGTCAGCAGTTTAAAGCAGCTGAGTTCGTCCTGGGTAGCAAAGCCGAAAAGCTCCACGGCGTCCTCTCTGACATGGAGGACGGTATAAAGGGTCGCTTCCTCGCCGTTCTGGAGTTTTCCCACAGTATTTATGGTAGTACGGCAGGCATAGCCCACCCCTGCGCAGCTGATAACTGCCAGTTCAGGCTCGGTATGCACGACTTTTCCGGTAAGGCTATATATCATCGGGAAACATTCCTTTCTATTATCTGAGCTTACTGTCCCAGCCCCTTTACAAAGCTCAGGGACTTAGATGTCCGCCCGTGGGTAATGGCAAGTCCCAGTGCGTCGGCGGTATCGTCTGGTCTGGGGACTTCTTTCAAATTAAGCGTCCGGCGTATCATTTCCTGCACCTGTTTCTTCTGCGCTCTTCCGAAGCCGGTGACTGCTGTTTTCACCTGGAGCGGAGTATACTCATAGATGGGGATACCGCTGTTCACCGCAGGAAGTATAGTTACTCCCCTTGCC
>CANRLY010000150.1 GCA_947631585.1 uncultured Clostridia bacterium | reverse complement strand
CATTTAGCTTTGAGGAACTGTTTACCGGTGTAAGATTGCTCCCATTAGAAGAATTTATCGGCAGAACAGATGCGTTCCCGGTAAAGGGTCATTGTATTGATTCAAAGCTCAGAAGCGTTCCCGACTGCCAAAGTATAGTTAAGAAAGCCGCAGCTGTCAGATTAGGCGAAAAATACGATGTTTCCCGACTTGAGGAAAGCGGTCCGCTGCATAAGCTCCAGTTTTCAATATTTAAAGACAAAGCGACAATTTATCTGGATACAACAGGAGATGGACTTCACAAAAGAGGTTACCGCAGAAATTCAAACGACGCCCCTATCAAGGAAACGCTTGCAGCCGGGATAGTTGACCTGGCAAGAGTAAGGCGTGACACCGTAGTTGCAGACCCGATGTGCGGTTCGGGAACATTTCTCATCGAGTCCGCATATAAAGCGTTGAACGTTGCTCCCGGTCTGAAAAGGAAATTTTCCGCTGAAAACTGGGAACAGTTCGGCAAAGATATCTGGACTTTAAGCCGTCAAAAGCCGGCGTTGGTTCTAAAGTTACGGTCACACAGGGCGATATAAAAGACTTCCGGCGTGAGAAAGGAACTGTGGTCATCTGCAATCCGCCCTATGGCGAAAGAATGTTGGAAGTCAAAGAGGCGGAGCAGCTTTACAAGATACTGGGTGAAAAGCTGGCTCCTGACAAGGACTCTCCGGCGTATATAATCAGCCCCCATGAAGAATTTGAAAGATTCTTCGGCAAGAAAGCCGACAAGAAACGCAAGCTCTACAACGGAATGATGAAATGCAACTTGTATATGTATTTTAAATAGTTCAGTCTTGAAAATTATCTTCGGGATCGTCTGTGCAGGGCGGTCCTGTTTTTTTGCCGTAATTTATAGAGCGCAGATGCTCGTTCAGACGGCTTATCGCCTCAACACTTTCCGGTGAAAGTATGTGTTCGGCAAGTTCGGCTTCCATAAATGCTTCGCTGTTGTCTGAGTTTAAAAACCCGAAAAACTCCGTTATCGTGTCATGCCTTTTCAGCAGGTAATTGCCGACTTTCTCGCCTTTCTGAGTAAGCCTTATGACCCCGTACTTCTTGTAATCCACATAACCTGTATCGGACAGTTTGAGCAGCATTCTTGTGGCAGATGACGGCTTAACGTGGAGTCTGGCAGCCAGTTCGTTTACACGGGTGTAGCCGTTGAGCTTTATTAGCCGGCAGATCATTTCCAGGTAATCTTCCAGCGTGGAAGTAAGACCGCTTTCGTGCTGTGAAATGCGGTCGTAGCCTCTTTCTGTGTAATAGTCGGGAATATCTGCCATGCCGATCACTCCTGAAAAAGTTATTACTAAATTCTATGAAATAATTGGTCTGCCTATGCGGTAACCATTTTGTCGAAACAACATATATTAGCTTTAGGAAACTTTGTTATCCTGAAACAACTTTTTTACAAGGAGAGATAATTATGTCTGGATATAAACCGCTTTCTCAGCTCAGGATAGGCGAGAAAGCAAATGTAGTTTCGCTGGGAGGAGGTACTGAATTTGTCAGACGTCTGCTGGATCTGGGACTGATAAGCGGTACTTCTGTTGAAGCTGTGCAGCGTTCGCCGTCGGGCGACCCGGCCGCATATTACATCAGGGGCGCAGTGATCGCTCTTCGTGACGATGACGCTTCCAAGATACTGACCGCACCAGACGGAGTTCAGGGATTTCGCCCCTTATCATGATACATTTTACTGACCCGCAAATTACAAAAGCTGTCAGGAATGCTGAAAGAGCAGAGCTGTAAGCGCTGCTGTTCTTTCAGCAGAATTTATATGGAGGTGTTCTGAGTTGGGACTTACTAATTCCTCGGTAGGACGGGGAGCAATAGAGAATTTTAAACTTAACAATGACGGCAATTCCCGTGTGATAGCTCTGGCAGGAAACCCGAATGTGGGAAAATCAACTGTATTCAACGCACTGACAGGAGCAAAGCAGCATACAGGCAACTGGACAGGGAAAACCGTATCCAACGCCAGCGGTGAATTTCAATTTGGCGGCAGGACTTATACTTTAGTCGATGTGCCGGGAACTTATTCGCTGTCAGCAAGTTCGGCGGAAGAAGAAGTAGCAAGGGACTTTATTTGTTTTGGCGGAGCTGACGCCGTTGCCGTGGTAGCAGATGCTTCCTGCCTGGAAAGAAACCTAAATCTGGTGATACAGATATCACAATGCGTTCCAAATATGCTGCTATGTGTAAATCTTATGGACGAAGCCGAAAAGAAAGGTATAAAGATAGATCTGGAGGAACTTTCCTTGCAGCTTGGCGTTGAGACGGTCGGTATCTGCGCAAGAGACGGCAGCGGTCTGGACGAACTGAAAAATAAACTTGAAAAAGTATCTTCCGGAGAGCTTACATACCACCGCAGAAAAATAGAATACCCAGAAGAGATACAGACCGCTCTTGACGGGATAATAAAGGAAGTTTCCAAGATGTCAGACAAGATACCTGCCCAATGGATACCCTGGATATCTGTAAAACTTCTTGAAGCGGATAAAAGTATTTCCGGACCTCTGAGGAAGTTTCTCGGAGTTGATATATTTTCTCTTGAAAACGTTAAGCAGGCGTCAGAGCAGGCAGACCGCTATCTGAAAGACAACGGCTTCACAAGTGAAAAGGTAAGAGACCTGCTGGTTGGCGCAATAGTAAAACGTGCAGAAGAAATAGCCGGAAAATGCGTAAGTTTTACTAATGACAACTACGACAGCAAAGACAGAAAACTGGATAAACTGTTCACGTCAAAGGCTACAGGCATACCGATAATGCTTCTTATGCTGGCTGTAATATTCTGGATAACGATAGTTGGTGCAAATTATCCGTCTCAGCTGCTTTCGGCATTGTTTGGCAAAGTTGAAAACCTGCTCTCAGAAATGCTGTCAGGCACGCAAGCTCCGCCGTGGGTGGAGGGGTTGTTTGTCAAAGGAATGTTCCGTACTTTGGCATGGGTAACGTCTGTTATGCTGCCGCCAATGGCTATATTCTTTCCGTTGTTTACCATTCTGGAGGACTTTGGCTACCTGCCGAGAGTGGCTTTCAACATGGATAAGTTTTTCAGAAAAGCAGGCGCACACGGAAAACAATCCCTGACCATGTGCTTAGGGAAAAGGCAAAAATTCCGCTTTTTGCGCATATGATTATTACGAAAGGCGGAGAGCTTATGAAACAGTATAAGACCGGCATATATTTAAGGCTGTCAAAAGATGACGGAAATTCTGAAAGTTCAGGAATTGAAAGTCAGCGAATATTGCTGAGGGAATATGCTGAGGAGCACGGCTTTGAAATAGTAAAAGAATACTGCGACGACGGCTATTCGGGTACAGGTTTTGACAGACCTGCATTTAAAAAAATGCTTTCAGATGCAGAATCGGGCAAAATAGACCTTATCCTGGTAAAAGACCTTTCCCGACTGGGGAGAGATTATATACGCACCGGCAGCTATATTGAGGAATATTTTCCACAGCATGATATAAGATTTATCGCAGTGAATGACAGTTACGACACTGAAAACGCTGAAATGTCGGAACTTGCGCCATTTAAGAACGTTATAAATGAAATGTACGCCCGTGACATAAGCAGAAAGATACGTTCAGCTCTGTATGCAAAAATGCGATCGGGCAAGTTCGTGGGGAACTTTCCGCCTTACGGTTATAAAAAAGAAAGCGGAAAACTCTATCCCGATAACGATGAAGCAGCTGATACGGTCAAAAGGATATTTGAAATAGCGGCTAAGGGGGTCACAGCTGATAAGATCGCCGAACAACTGAATTTGTCGGGGATATTATCGCCGCTTGACCACCGCTGCAAGATCCAGGGGAGACCGCTCCCCGGTATCAAATGGACAGGCGGCGCAGTAAGAAAGATAGTCAGAAATCCCGTTTACTGCGGAACGTTAGTGCAGGGCAAAACGAGAAAGACCAGCTTCAGAAGCCGTACCAGCAAATCAGTTCCGCCTGAGCAAAGGTTTGTTTGCAAGAATTGCCACCAGCCTATCGTTTCAGAGAATACATTCAGTCTGGCTAACCGTTTGATAAGCATTGACCGCAACTCACAGAAGAAAAGTCCCCTAGGCGGATTTGTCCGCTGCGGTGAATGTGGCGGAAAAATTACTTTTCCCAAAGGCTTTGCAGTTTGCAGGAACGGCTGCCTTGACGGGTCTGCAATAACAGAAGAAGATATACTGTGCCAGGTGGACAAAGCTGTAAACGGGAATTTTCGGGAGATGACTCTTGCTGAAAGAGTTCAAAAGGTCGGGGAAATAGTTGTTTCACAGAAGGGTATAGAGGTTAAAGCACTGATTGATAAATTTTTGTGAATAAAATTGAAAATTTATAATATCAAAAGTTACAAATTGGAGATAATTATTGCAATTTGTAACCGCTTTTGTTATAATAGTAGAAGTGAAAAACTATAGGAGGTGTTCCAACTGTATTTTTTTCGTAAATTAAAAGCTGTGGCAGCGGCTGCGATAGCATTTGCAATTTGCTGCGGCGCAGTGGCTGACCCTGTG
>CANRLY010000149.1 GCA_947631585.1 uncultured Clostridia bacterium | reverse complement strand
AGCGGTATCATCACGTTTTCCAAAGCCGAAAAATCCTCCACCAGCGCAAAATCCTGCATGACCATTCCGATCTTCTCGTTCCTGATTTTTGCGTACTGACGTTCGGAGAGATCTTTCACCAGCGTTCCGTCAATGGTGTATTCGCCGCCCTGGTAACTGTCAATGCAGGCGAGAATGTGCAGCAGCGTGGACTTTCCTGCGCCGGACTTGCCTATCACAGCGACCATCTCTCCGTCTGCAATTTCGCAGGAAACATTGTGCAGAGCCTCAAATTCATTGGCTTTCTTCGGGTTGTAGACCTTTTTGATGTTCGTGAGTTTTATCATTTCAGATATTTACCACCTTTCATTTTTAGGTATGCTAAGATATATTTTGATTTTCATTAAGCTGTCACTCTATGCAAAGAATAGCATTAGGCTCGTCAAAAGAGCTTGTTGCGGAACTATCGAGAACAGAAGAACTTATGTATTTCAAAGAGCCGCTGACGGGGTCGTTTTCGTAATAATTGCTGTCTGCGTAAAAGAACACAAGTCCGCTGGTAGTTTCTTCATAACCATTTATCAGTATAAAATGTGGAAAACCTCCGCTTTCAACAATTGTTCTGTTGCTGCTCTGAACAAGTACGATCGCCTGTTTATTGTTATCGAGCAATTCTCTAATTGTTTCTGATGGCAGAACATACCGGTCAAATTTATTTACAAGATTTATTGAAAATGCGTCTGATGCAAGTCTGCAAAGCGTTTCACTGTCCATTCCGCCGTAAGCTGAATACAGCGAACCCTGATTGTTATATCCGTTATTTTCAGCAAATTCAAGCAGATCGCTGTAGTTTTCAAATGCGCTGTTTTTTGAAATTTGATCCGCCAGCATAAAAAGGCAGGCTGCACCGCAAGCGGACTTTCCTTGCTGAGATATCACTCCAACAGGAAGTATTTTTACATCAGATATCGGCAAAGTTTCATCTTCATCTAAAAGAACCGTTGTATCTTTATAATCTATTTCTACAGAACCGTTTTGTGTCGTTTCTTTTCCGCTGTAAAATCCGCAAATGTTGTCAGGGGAATTGACAAAGAACAATGAACTGATATTATTTGGAACTCCATCTGCGTTTTCAAGATCAGGTCCGCTTGTACTGCTTGTATCCGGCGCTGGAGCTTCATAAAAGAATTCTGTAGTCTTTCCGGTAGTCGTTCCTTTTTCTTCTGCCGAACTGCTTTTGTCGGAGTCCGACAGACAGAACGGATATAATTTTACAGCAAGCAAAAACATTGCTATAATTACGCACACAGGTACAAAAGCAATATTCGTTTTCTTCTTTCTTTGTTTAGTTCTCATTTTGTTGTCCTCTATTTATGTCGTCCTTGGTCAGGTCTCAGCTCTGAGGCGTTATTTTTATATTAAGACCTGCCGTCTCTTTTGTCTTTTTAAAGTCCCTGCTGGGCAAGCAGCTGCTTCGGGTCTCTTGACTTGAACGTCACCGCCGACACTATCGCCGATATCACGAACATTGCCCCGAAAACTCCCACAGTTACCAGCCAGTTGTTTTTAAAGACTACCATTCCCAGCTTGGTGTCCATTCCGGTCAGCCTTACCGTTGCCAGAACAGCAGTTGTCAGCGCAGCGCATATCGCCTCGATGATAAGAATGGTAAAAGCGTTTATGGTTATGCAGTCGCCGAGAGTTGCGCCGCTTATGTAGTAGACCGCATTAGCCTTTGTGCTTCTGGCTATCATAATGCAGGTGCAGCAAAGTATACCGAACATAGCTATCGTTCCCAGGCATATTATTATCGGCAGCGTTTTGACTATGTTTTCTCTGGCGTAAATGCCGCTTCTTCTGTTAAGCTCCTCCAAAGTGATGGAAGAATTCGGCATCTCGTTGAGTATACGGTCGTTGTACTCTCTAATCTCCTCAGTGGGCGGAGTGTTGTAAAACAGCAGTTTAAAATCATTTCCATAAATAATATTACTTTCGTTTTTGAGCGCTGATAACGGTACTAACAGAACAGGCGTCCGCTCAGTCTTTGCTTCTCCCATTGCCGCCATCTGCTGGTCGAATTGCACATCGTCCGACTTGAATTTTTCGTAAAACGACCTACAGTCCATGTCGATGTCATATTCGTTCATTGTGGGAATATAAGTATTATCTGTCAGCATACCGCTTATCTTCACTTCGGTAGAACCTATCTTTATCACATCTCCGGGAGCAAGACTGGAGTTCAGGGTGATGACTGCACTGGAATAGTTGCCCTTTGAAAGAGGCATACACAGCTTGTCATAGATACGGTCGTCTACCACTGTTATCTTCGGAGGATCGGTCTTGCAGCTGACTAAGGTATCATTCAAGGTGCATATCTCTGCGTAGTCCACGTCTCCTTTGAGCTTTTCAAATCTTTCTTTGAACACATCTCCGCCATGGATCATTACCGGTTCACCGTCAATGGTCTCTTCGCCCTCCACCATGTCGAAAATGATGAAATATCCCTCTTTTGATAAAATATCCTTGTAAGGGGCGTAAAGCATATTTCTTGAATTAAAGCTTCCGATGGAAATGTTCAGGGCGATAGTCACAGTTGCAAGCTGAATGATTATAAGTATGCACATTCCCAGATAACGGCTGAACGCCATCGAACCGTATTTTATATATTTCACTGAGACCCCTCCTTAATCTTTCTGAGCGATCGGTCTGTCAACAAACCGTGACATACAGAAGAACATTACCAAAAGACTCAGCAGTATATAAGTCACGGCGATAAAACCGTAAGTTTTCGGGGTGTAGATAGGTTCTATACCGGGGAAGAACTTTATCGCCGCTTTTTTAAGCAGGTGTTCGTATAACAGGTAAGCGGAAGCCAGGCTTATCACCCCATGGAGAAGTATCTCCGTAAAGTACAGCCGCCTGCATTTTCCGGAAGTCGCACCGCATATTCTGAATATCCTGAGAGTTTCGCTGTTGGTAATGTAAATATAGTGGTAAAACAAAGAGCAGTTGAACGCCGCAAACAGTATCATTATGACCGATACCACCATCTGCGACCTGTTGAGCTGTTCGTCCAGCAGTTCCAGACCCTCCGGCAAAGATATACTCTCCGGCATTTTAAAAAGCTCGTTTATCTTCTTTTTTATTGCTTCGGCTGCATTGTAGGTGGGCTTTTCTTTCAGCTGAAAAAGAAATTTATCGATAATGGCGTCATCTGGTGCGTCGCCGGCGTATTTTATGAAAAAACCTGTGGGAGAAACTTCCGCCTTGTAGATCTCGTCTATAACAAGCTCTTTACCGCCGATATTTACACTGTCACCGATCTTATAATTAAATCTGGAATTATTTATGTTGTTGTGTTCATCATTATACCCGTTCGGGTAATTGTATCTAATCTTGCCTTTTTCATTTATATTAGAAAAATCGCTTATAGCTATGCTGTATGTCTCTCCGTCCATATCATAAAATGCGTTTGCCGACAGCAGTTCAATGTGGTAGCCTAATTCATTAGTTATAAAATCTATAAGCTTCGGCAAGTTGTCCACATAAGTTTTTGAGTCTATTGCATTTGCAAGTATATCCTTTGGGTCTTCTGCTTGCTGGTTTTCAAAATATACATCGAACCGTCTTTCATCTGATTTAGCCGACTCAAATACAGTGTAGGACCTGTAGATTATTCCCGCTACAAAGAACACGAATATCAGTGATAGAATTTCCATTATTATAAGGAGCACATAAAGGCAAGGGCGTCTTTCGACAGCCCTTTTAATGTATGTATAAGTCATAGTGAAACCAACTCCTTGAAAATTAATATTATTTACAATTTATCATATTTATCAGGCATTACCTGAAAATAGTTCCGTTAAATGCTAAAAAATGCCATAATTCTATATTATACACTATAATACATTTGTATATATACACTGTTACAATACATTGAACAGTATTTTAATATACCAAATAAAAATATTTAATAGTTATTGCCATTTTTTGTGAAACAAATTTATTTTTGCTGTTTGCCGGTCTTACGCTCTGCCGGTCTGACAGCCCCTTGTCCGTTCTGCTATAAAGTAAGTGTCTTTTCAGAGAGAATCTGTTGCGCCGGTAAAATCATTTTGACATATCATACAATTTTGTCAAAGCGGATTTGTATATTTTCACAACAAAAAACCGCACCCGAAGGTGCGGAGACTGTGTTATCTTACGGTTTCAGAAAGTCGGGCAAGCGGCTTAGCGTAATGGAATTTTCATACTCATATGTCTGCCGGAGAAACTCCTGAGAAGTGTAGTTGTCCGTCACGAACTCTTTTGACCAGGTCATGTACCAGCTCCACGGCAGGGAGCTTTCCATTGCCTGCCTTACATCAGGGATAGTGCCTGTTTCACCGATTGCGTAAAGCTTTGACGAAGTTATCGCCCGAAGCTGCTCCATTTCCGGCAGACAGGCGGTGTGGCAGTGTGCAGGCGGGTACATATCTCTTGTGAGGACGTCCACCACATCGTCTCCGGGATAACATTCCGCTGCTGGAGAATTGAACACCCATATAAGGTTATCCAGGTGAAAATGTTCGGTATACCGTTCAAACATGAGCCTGAAAAGTTCCGCAGCGGTCTTTCCGCCCTTTGAG
>CANRLY010000148.1 GCA_947631585.1 uncultured Clostridia bacterium | reverse complement strand
TTAACAGAAAGACTAAAGACGGTCCCGGCATGGAACAAGCCAACGAAAATATCTGCGGCGGAAAGTCCGGCTATGTAAAGCTCCTTTCCGAAACGCTTGACGACTGGATGTATTTTTACTATTCCCCTATAGATGAAAACAAATGGCACCAGCTGGGGGATTCCAAAGACCTTAACAGGTGGGCGGTGGGAGTTGCCGTTCCTGAAAACGAAGCTCTGGCAAGTCTTTTCAAAATAAGAAAAGTCTGTATAGTTCTTATGGTAATAGAAGTAATTGCAGTTGCGATCTATTTCTTGTGGACGCTGAGAAACACCAAGTCCACGCTGGAAAAAGCCGTTCTCGAAGAAAGGCTGGTCAAAGCCGAAAACGCCGAAAGAGCAAAGACCATGTTTCTCTCAAATATGTCCCACGACATAAGGACACCTATGAACGCCATCATCGGCTACACTACCCTTGCGGCGGCAAACATAGACAGCAAAGAGAAGATCAAGGATTACCTTGCAAAGATACTTTCTTCCAGCAATCACCTGCTCAGTCTGATAAACGATATCCTGGACATGAGCCGCATAGAGAGCGGACGTGTTTACATAGAGGAGACGGAATGTTCCCTGCCGGACGTTCTCCACGATCTGAAGAACATACTTATGAGTCAGATGAAGTCAAAGCAGCTCAACTTCTTTATCGACACCATAGACGTTATCGACGAGGACGTTTACTGCGACAAGCTCCATCTGAATCAGGTGCTTTTGAATCTTCTGAGCAACGCCATAAAATTCACGCCGGCGGGTGGGTCGGTATCCCTTACCATAACCCAGAAGCACGGCGCTCCTGAAGGTTACGCTTCCTACGAGATAAGGGTAAAGGACACCGGCATTGGAATGTCCCCGGAATTTATCTCACGGGTATTCGATCCCTTCGAGCGTGAAGCCAACACCACCGTCAGCGGCATACAGGGAACAGGTCTGGGAATGGCTATTGCCAAGAACATTGTTGACATGATGGGCGGAACTCTGGAAGTTCACAGCGAACAGGACAAAGGCACGGAGTTTATCCTTTCCATAGAGCTGAAACTCCAGGCGGAGCGCAAGCAGATCGAGATAATCAAAGAGTTGGAGGGGCTTCATGCGCTGGTCGCCGACGACGACTTTTCCATCTGCGACAGCGTTACCAAAATGCTTGTGCAGTTAGGTCTGAGGGCTGACTGGACTCTCACGGGAAAGGAAGCTGTTCTTCACGCAAAGCAGGCTTACGAGCTGGCTGACGCATTTGACGCTTACATAATCGACTGGCAGCTCCCCGACCTGAATGGCATACAGGTAGTCAAGCAGATAAGAAAGGTCATCGGGGACGCTGTTCCGATAATAATTCTTACCGCTTACGACTGGGAAAACATCGAGGACGAAGCCAGAGAAGCCGGAGTCACCGCATTTTGCAGCAAGCCAATATTCCTTTCAACGCTGAGGGACACTCTGCTTACCGCCATTGGCAAGCACGAAGCAAAGGAAGAGCCGGAAAGCGTTCTTCCCGGACCTACTACCGAGCTTATCGGCAAGCGCATACTGCTTGTTGAGGACAACGAGCTGAACCGTGAGATCGCAGAAGCCATACTTACCGAAAGCGGACTTATCATCGAGTGCGCCGAGGACGGAACTGTGGCAGTAGACAAGGTGAAAAATTCCGAAGCCGGATATTACGATCTGATACTGATGGACGTTCAGATGCCCATAATGAACGGTTACGATGCGACCAAAGCGATACGTTCCCTGCCGGAGCCTGAGCTTGCGTCCATACCGATAGTTGCCATGACTGCAAACGCCTTTAACGAGGACAAGGAAGAAGCTTTGAAAGCCGGCATGAACGATCATGTTGCCAAGCCTCTTGACATTGACAAGCTTTTTGAAGTTATCAGGAAGCTATTAGCTTCCGAATGCAAAAACTGACCTGACGGCAAAAACAGCAGCTGCTTTTCTGCGGCTGCTGTTATAATGTTGGGTATTTACAAAATCAACGGTGTGTGTTATAATATATTTATCAGTTACTCGGCTATAGCCAAGAGGTAAGGCAAGGGACTTTGACTCCCTCATTCCGCTGGTTCGAATCCAGCTAGCCGAACCAAATGTTTGCGTTCGCAAACATGAAGAATCGCTTTCCCGGCATATATCGTGGCAGCGATTTTCGTTTCAAGAAACGAAAAACTAGTGATAAATGCTTGCAAAGCAAGCATGAAGAATTGCATTTCCGCCAAGATGATGGCGGAAATTTTCTTTTCAAGAAAAGAAAAGCCTGCAATTCTTCTTATTTGTGGGGTTATTTTTACTTTGTGTGGATTTCTATTTTGGGGACTTTTACTTTTTGCGGATTTGTTTTTGGGGTGCTAATACCGTGTTTGGACTTCCGGTCTGGGCGCACAGCTAAAAAATTTGCCTCCCGTTGAGAGAGGCAAACTTTTATTGTTCTGCGACTTTGGAAAATTCCTCATGGAGGTATTTTGCCTGTTCGTCCAGGTCCTCTTTATCATAGTAGACCTTATTACACGCTTCCATGAACTCATCGATAAGATCGTCATTCTCATAGTACGGGCTGAGAACTGACAATTCGTCATATTCTTCCATTTTCTTGAAAGCCTCATACTGCATACCGTTCAGCATATCGTGTTCAGAAAGGTAAGTTCTAGCCGAATTACTAAGCGGTATCCCTTTTTCCACCCCCTGGAGCTGTGCGGCTTCCGGCGAATTAAGCAGAAAATCCAGAAGAAGTGCGGCTTGTTCCGGGTGGTTGGTATTTTTGCTCACAGCGTACATAGTCGCAGGCTTTGCGTACCAGCCGTCTCCGGAGCTGCACCCCTCCGCTGCCGGATAGTCGGCGATAACGAACTCATATCCGTTTTCCACCGCCTTATCGAAGTAAGCCGAACCGTCGCTGAGCCAGGCAAGCGTTCCTGCATATTTGCCTGAATTGATCTCTTTCCGGTCAAAATATTCCACCTGCGGCATGACCTTTTCATTCACCATACGGCAATACATTTCCAGCATTATCTTGAAATCCTCGTCTGTGAAAGACACCCTGCCGTCCTGCTGCATAAACTGTTTTCCGCAGACCTGTTCTGCATATGCGGTAACGAAGAAAAACAGCGATTTTGCGGTCATTGCCACAGGATACGCTTCTCCGTTCATGACCTTTGCCGCTTCAAACAAGTCGTCCCAGTTTTCAGGTATTTCCAGACCATACTTTTCATAGACCGTTTTATTGATATACAGTGTCTGGGTATTCATTGCGATAGGGACGGCGTTCAGTCTGCCGTTTTTCATACCGAAGTTAAGTTCATACTCCCCGAAGTTAGAAAGGTCGATAACATCGCTGAGCGTATTCAGGTCGTAATAGCCGTTCCCGTCGCTGGAATACTTTTCTATCCAGGCATAATTTATAAGCATAACGTCCGCTTCAGTTCCCGAACGCATAAGCACGTCGCTTCTGGTCTGGTAGCCCGACCACTCGGTATAGCTGCACTTAACGTCTATTTCCGGGTGCAGTTCCTCGAACTGTGCGACTGCTTCCAGCATATACTCATGGCGGGCGTCGTTTCCCCACCAGGAGAGGGATATCTCCACCGGCTCGGTGACCGTTTCCACCGGTCTGCCGTTTCCAGCGCAGCCGGTCAGCATTACCGCAGCGGTCAAAAGAGGTAACAATTTAAGTTTCATCGGTCGTTTGTTCATCTTCCTCTCCGTAAATTCTGAAAGTGTCCTTTCCGCTTCTCTTAGCCTTATAAAGGGCAATATCTGCGAAGCTGTACAGCTGCTGGAAATTCTTTGCGTCAGACGGGAAGCAGGCTGCTCCTGCGCTCACCGAGACCTTGAACTTTTTCTCGTTGTCGGCGTAATTGCTCCGGAACGCCTCGCAGAGCTTTTCACATCTCATCTGAACTAACGCCTTGCGTTCCGCCTCCTTATCCGGCAGTTCAAAGAACGCTCCGAACTCGTCTCCTCCCAGTCTGCCCAGGTAAGCGGAGGTCTTGAACAGTTTACGCATGATACTTCCAACTTCTGCAAGCACCTTATCCCCCACCGCATGGCCAAGGTTGTCGTTGAGCAGTTTAAAGCTGTCGATATCCAGTATTATCATACAATAGTTTCCGCTGCCCTCATTTTCTTTCAGAGCTTCAGTCGCCAGTTCCTCGAAAGACTTCTTATTGAAAAGCTGTGTAAGCTGATCCATGCTGGCTTTTGTAGCAAGGCTGTCCATCATATCCTTTACAGGGTCTGAGATCTTGTCTGAGAACACAAGCACCAGCAGGAATGCCAGCAGCGACGCCGCAACTGCCACTATCGCCACATAGCCTATCATTTCGCTGTTTTCTTTCAGGATTATAGCCGTCGGGACAGAGCAGATTATTTTCCAGTCGTCTCCGCAAAGGCTGGAAGTTATCAGATAGTTGTTGTCTATCACCACCGCCGAGGAACGTTTTCCAATGCTGTCGGAAATATCCTTTGGCAGTTGTTTTCCGGCTTCTCCCTCCTCAGAGGAATAGATAACGGTGTCGCTGCCGTCCACCAGGCGCACCGACATATCTTCGATACCGCCTGGGTGCCTGAACACCTCCTGAAGTTCTGACGCATAGAAAGAAGTCACCAGCACGGCGTTTTCGTTCATGCGCTTGACG
>CANRLY010000147.1 GCA_947631585.1 uncultured Clostridia bacterium | reverse complement strand
AGCACAGCTTCGGTGCGCTCTTCGTTCTTGTCCACCGCCATGACCTCATGGTTCAGGTGATTAAGTTCCCGGGCGATATGCCGCCCGAATCTTCCAAGTCCGATAAGCAAAATAGATTTCATGATCTTTACCCCTTTTTATCCCACATTTATTTTTTCCGGAGGAAGTTTCTTTGTTGTGCTGCCGGCAAAGGATATAGCTGCAAATATAAAGGTCAGACCTCCGGCTCTTCCCACAAACATCAGCAGCATAAGTATTGTCCTTGAAAACCACCCCAGCTGCTGAGTCAGCCCGTCCGACAGACCCACCGTGCCTATGGCGGAAGATGTCTCAAAAAGGCAGTTTGTCAGGTTCACATCATCAGCAAGACTGATAGCGATGCCGCCTACGGTCACAAGCGAAACATACATTAAAAGTATGGCAGCGGCTCTGATTATTATTTCCTGAGCTATCCTTCTGCCGAACAGGTGCGTTTCCTCTTTTCTGCCGAATACCGACACAGCCGAAGATATCAGCACTGCTACGGAAGTGGTTTTCATACCGCCGGCAGTAGAACCCGGCGAACCGCCTATCAGCATAAGAATGATTATTACCGCCAGACTTCCTTGCCTGAAAGCGGTCAGGTCAGCGGTGTTGAAGCCTGCCGTTCTTGGAGTCACCGCCTGAAACAGCGAACAAAGCAGCCTTTTGTAAAAAGGCATATCCCAGCGTTCGGGAGTAAATTCGCAGAAAAACAGGTAGACTGTAGGCAGCAGGATCAGCAGGAAAGTCGTAGACAGCACCACTTTGCTCTGCATACGGTATTTCTTGAAATGGTGCTTATGGGTCTTTATGTCCTCCCAGGTGAGAAATCCCAGTCCGCCTGAAAATATAAGCATCATCAGCACCAGATTGACTATAGCGTTTCCCGAATAGGAAGTCATGGAGGAAAATTTTCCTTTTATTCCCATCAGGTCAAACCCTGCGTTGCAGAAAGCGGATACCGAGTGGAACAGCGAGTACCACAGACCTTTTCCCAAGCCCAGGTCTTTGCAAAAGACCGGCGCAAGAAGTATCATTCCCAGCAGTTCAAAAGCCAGCGTTATCTTCAGGATAAAGCCGGTGAGCTTGATTATCCCGCCCACCTGGGGAGCCGACAAAGCCTCCTGCATGGCGCTTCTCTGGCGCAGGTTTATCTTGCGTCCGGTAAGTATAGTTATAGCCGTTGCAGCGGAGACCACGCCCAGACCGCCTATCTGGATAAGCACCAGTATCACCGCCTGCCCGAAAGCCGACCAGTAAGTGGCGGTGTCCTGCACGACCAGTCCGGTCACGCACACGGCGGAAGTTGCGGTAAAAACAGCATCTCCAAAACTTGCGTGTCCCTCGCCGGCTTTTGCCCACGGCAGCATAAGTATAAGGCTTCCTGCCAGTATCATAGCCGCAAAGCTGAATATTATTATCTGAAAAGATGACGCCTTTTTAAATAAATTCATTTAAACCACCATTCAGAGCTGTTATCCGAATATATTCCGCTGCAAAACGCAATATTCGCAGCCTGTCATTTTGCTCCCGTCAGAGGATCGCAGATTCGTCTATGTCATCTTCGGGAGCTTCGCCGTTGAGTATCATTTTCAGCATCTCGACTTCTTCGTCCGTAAGGGTAACGCCCTTGCCCATTCGTGTGTGGTCGGGATTCCACTCTCTGATGTCGTACTTCGGCTCACGGTCGTTCCAGCTTATCCTGTTGACCTCTTTTGTCCATCCCTTGGCGTTTTCGGAAAGCACGCCCAGGTGTTCGGTTATCTCGTATTTCAGATCAGCCATTTCAGTTACCTCCGTCAGTAAGTTTTTTTAATATTGGTATCTTATTGAGCAGCCTCTGCGGAACAAACATTCTGAGAAGCTGTAAAATACATTTCAGATTAAGGGCAAAAGCCACCAGGAACAAAACACTCAGCGCAATGTAAGACTTTACGCCTCTGATATAATCCGCCGCCACCATCAGAATGAGGATAACGTTGTTTATTATCATCTTTGAAAGGGAAAACCTGAATTTTATCAGGCGTTTTGCGTCTATCAGCCTGATGATAAAGACCGCCACATAGCTGGCAAGAGTAGATATGCCGGCGGCGATCACGCCTATTCTTGGGATAAGAGCAAGATTTATGCTGACGTTTATCACGCCGGAAATAAAACTTGTAGCAAGCGACCTCACCGTGTTTTTGGTGGCGATGTAAGCCGTACCCATAAATGTTGAAAAGCAGGTAAACACCGTGGCGTATATCAACAGAGGTGAGTAGTTTATTGATTCTCTGAACGCCGGACCTATCCACACCATAGTGACCGGTTTGACCACCAGCAGTATTCCTGCCGCAATAACGTACATCAGCGACTGGTTCAGGTCAAAGACCTTGGTATAGAACCTGCTTCTGTCGCTGCTTTCGTTTTCCGAGATGGCGGACATATTCCATGCCTGTCCGAACATCAGGTATATGGTGGAAACTATGTTCGGTATTTTGTATGCGGCGGTAAGTATGCCGTTTGCCTCAGCGCCAAGGAAGTGTTTCACCATGAACGAGTCGGAACTGTTGGTTATCAGCCATAAAAGCTGGGTGGGTATCAGCGGCAGCGAGTAAGCAAGCATTGCTTTCAGCAGTTTTCCGCTGAACTTCATGGGGGAAATATATCTCCACAGTTTTGCGGTGAACAGCAGAAATATCACCGAGCAGAAGTCCGAAAGGATTATCGCCATCAGGTAGCCGTTCACGCCCATTTTCATAACTGCTATGAACAGAACGTTGAACACCAGCGTCAGAAAAGTGGTGAGTATGCCGTTTACCGCAAACAGCTTGACTTTCTCCAGCGCCCTGACGAAAGTGGAGTACAGCAGTTTCAGGCTGGAGGTGCAGACGTAGATGAACAGCAGATGGAAATAGCTTCCCACAAATTCCCGTATGAACGGCACTTTTTCCGCCGCCGGAAGAACTATCCCAAGTATCAGCAGACCGGCTATCACCACAGCGTTCCCGACTGTAAAGACTCCTGCCTTGTCACAGCTTTTGTCCAGCCCGAACCTTATCACCGCTTCGGCGATAGTAAGGGTGAATATGGGCAGCAGCCAGTTGGCGATCTGAACGATAACGTCGTTTGTGCCAAGCTCTGCGTTGGTCATGAAGTAGGTGTAGATAGGCACCAGTATCAGTACCAGTATCTTTGAGCTGAAAGACCCGATGGCAAAGATCAGAGTATTTGAAAATAAGTTTTTATATTTGTTCGGCTTTGCTTCGGGCATTCTTATCACCTTGCCTTTATTTAAGGTAAAGGCTTCCTTTCCGCTTGTGTCAGAAACATCTTATGTAAACACCTGCACTAATATAGTATAACATATAAACAATATTTTTCAAGAGTGGTTTGGCATAATTTTTTAAATTTTTTGGGAAACGAATTTGTATACGGATATATTTTCACCGCAAAACATTGTAAAGAAGATATCAGTACGGTTGAAAATATCAGTTTTAATTGTAAAAAATTATTGCGCTCTTGCAATATCGGTGAGACTGTGCTATAATGTATTGGCATAGATAAAGGCAGAATGTACAGAAGGAGGAGATCAGGCTGTGAAGTCTTTGAAAATAGTTGTATTATCCTTTGCTGCGGCTGCTGTGGCTGCGGCTGCGGTCAGACTGGCGGCTGAGGTGTTCAGTCTGCCGGCGAAGAAATATTACACAGTGGGGTGACGGCATTGCTGGGTTTTGTAGAACCGGAGGATATGGAGAACGCTTCGTTCATCGACCTGAAGATCTCAAAACGCCGGTGCGATCGGTATAAGACGATCTTTTCAGTGACGGGGACGCTGCTTCTTATCGTTGCGCTGCTGATATCGTTTTGCACTATCGTTCCGTCCGTCTTTGAGGAAGATTACCGGGAATTTCTCCTGATGCTGGGGCTGACCGTTGTTACACTGCCGCTGATACCGCTGGGACTGGTGTTCAACTCTTACCTCAACCTGAAAGTGTTTACGGCGTGGCTGGTGCTGTGTTTGCTGATGCTGACGCTTGCCGTTTTTTTGTCAGCGGAAAATGTAACGAACGGTATGCTGGGACTTTTAAAAGATTTTATGGTGGCGTCGTATTTTATTTATGCCATAATGTACGTTTTGTATTTTTTGCTGACATCTTACGACAATAAACTGAAAAAGCTCAAAGGATACCCGTATTTCAGCAATCATGAGGAGCATATGGCTGGCACGGCTGCCGATCTGATGCGTGAAAGGGAAAAGCAGGTTTATGCCAAAAAGGCAGTGGATATTGAGGAGTTCTATCAGGAGAAGAAGCGGCCTGACAAAGCTGAGGAAAAGCCTCCGGCGGAAGAAAAAGATTCCGACATAACCGCTGATATGCTGGGCATGGTGGACGTTGAGGAGTATTTCAAAAGCGTTTCCCCAAAAGACGACCCGAAAAACAGCGATTGGCTGGGCAGTTGAGCGGCTGGATATAATTTTAATTAAAAGAAAAAAGAGACTGACGGTGCTGTCTTATCCGCCAGTCTCATATTTTATGAACAGAATCTGTGTGAGCCTATCACAGTAAGGATAGGCCGTGAAAACATAAAGGAATTTGAAGTCTTTCGGGGATTATAATAGTATATCGCTCCGCCGGTGGGGTCCCAGCCGTTCAGGGCGTCT
>CANRLY010000146.1 GCA_947631585.1 uncultured Clostridia bacterium | reverse complement strand
AAGCTTATGCCGACGGCACGATAGACGGCGTTTTCGGCACGAACCTCACCTATCGTACTCCCGAACTGCTCCAGCGTGAATGGTTCAATGAAGTTGACGTCTCAAAATACATTTCCTACTTCATCGCTGCTCTTAATCACGATCTTTCCATTTCGGAGATCATAGACCCCCATGCCAAAATACACGCTTTGCTCAAAAAACACGGACAGCTTCCCGACAAGGTGTGAAAAGGTCCGGCTGATCTGAAATAAAATTTTGCTTTTCAGAAAAAAGCCCTTGAATATTATCCCTGAATCAGTTATAATTAGTTTATAAATTTCATCAAAGGAGCAGTTTTTTATGAAAATGATGGATACTATCGGATTTGTAAATCAATTCGACCCGGAAGTCGGAAACGCTCTGGAACTTGAACTTGCAAGACAGAGAAGAAATCTGGAGCTTATAGCCAGCGAAAACATTGTCTCTCCGGCAGTTATGGCGGCTATGGGAACTGTGCTTACAAACAAATACGCTGAAGGCTATCCCGGAAAAAGATACTACGGCGGCTGCGAGTGCGTTGACGTTGTGGAAAATATTGCGATCGACAGAGCCTGCAAACTTTTCGGCGCAAAATACGCCAACGTTCAGGCACATTCCGGCGCACAAGCCAATACAGCCGTTTATTTCGCCCTTGTTGAACCGGGCGACACCATCATGGGAATGAGTCTTGCCCACGGCGGTCACCTGACTCACGGTTCGCCGGTGAACATTTCCGGTAAATATTTCAACTTCGTATCCTATGGTCTGGGCGACGACGAAACAATAGATTACGACCAAGTCAAGGCGCTTGCCAAGGAATGTAAGCCTAAACTTATAGTTGCCGGCGCTTCCGCATATCCCAGAGCTATCGACTTTGCAAAGCTCTCTGAGATCGCAAAGACTGTAGGTGCATACCTGATGGTGGATATGGCTCACATCGCCGGACTTGTAGCGGCAGGCTGCCATATGTCCCCTGTTCCGTTTGCCGATGTTGTAACGACTACTACCCACAAGACCCTCAGAGGTCCGAGGGGAGGACTTATACTTACAAACAACGAAGAGATATCCAAGAAAATAAACAAAGCCATCTTCCCCGGAATACAGGGCGGACCTCTTATGCACGTCATCGCTTCAAAAGCCGTTTGCTTCGGCGAAGCTCTGAAGCCGGAATTTAAAACTTATCAGCAGCAGATAGTAAAAAATGCCTCCGTGCTGGCAAACGCTCTTGTTGAAAAGGGATTCAGGCTGGTTTCGGGCGGAACTGATAATCACCTTATGCTTGTGGATCTCCAGCCGTTCAACATCACAGGCAAGGAACTTGAAAAGAAACTGGACGAAGTTTATATAACCGTCAATAAGAACGCTATCCCCAACGACCCGCAAAGCCCGTTTATTACCAGCGGCGTAAGGATCGGAACTCCTGCCGTTACCAGCAGAGGTCTTGTTGAGGAAGATATGCTGAAGATCGCCGACTTCATTTACATGACAGCTTCGGATTTTGAAAACAAAGCCGAGGAAGTGCGCAGCGGAGTGGCTGAGATCTGTGACAAGTACCCGCTTTACAGATAACCGCATCTGATTTAAAATCCTGCGGCGGAAGCGATGAGTTTCCGCCGCTTTGTCTTGCTGACAGGTCGGCAACGGCAGCCGTAATATGAACAAATGTTAAAAATCACGCTGTTGTCATTGTAAAACAGCTTTTACTGTGTTATAATGGTTTTTTACAGACAATAAGAACTAGCTTAATAAGGTGGGATATGTAAATGCCTATTATCATTCCGGACAACCTTCCGGCGTTTTCAACTCTTGAAAAGGAAAGAATATTCGTGATACCCAGCGACAGGGCTTATCATCAGGATATCCGTGCGCTGAAAATTGCGATAGTCAATCTTATGCCGGACAAGATCGTTACTGAAACTCAGCTGCTCAGGCTGCTGAGTAACACTCCCCTGCACGTTGAGATAGACCTGGTGCAGATGTCCGGTCACGTTTCAAAAAATACTCCACAGGAGCATATGCTTGCGTTTTATAAATCTTTTGACGAGATAAAAGATAACCGTTACGATGGTCTTATAATCACCGGCGCTCCGGTGGAACAGCTGGATTTTGAAGAAGTGGACTACTGGGACGAGCTTTGCCAGGTATTTGAATGGTCAAAGACAAATGTTTTTTCAACCGTTCATATCTGCTGGGGAGCGCAGGCGGCTCTGCATTATCATTACGGTATTAAAAAATATCCGCTTGAGCGCAAGATGTTCGGAAACTTCAAGCATCATATAGACTATCCCGAAAGTCTGCTGCTGAAAGGCTTTGGCGATGTTTTCCACTGCCCACATTCAAGGCACACTGAGATAAAGTCGGAAGATATCGCTGCAATACCCCAGCTTATGGTGGTCGCTGAATCTTACGAAGCCGGAGTACACGTTGTTTCGGACAGGGCTGAAAGGCAGTTTTTCCTGCTTGGTCACTGGGAATACGAACGTGAAACGCTGGCAAAAGAGTATCGCCGTGACCTTGAAAAAGGTCTGGACATTCAGATACCTTACAACTATTTTCCCGATAACGACCCTGAAAAAATGCCGGTATTCAACTGGAGCTGTTCTGCTAATCTTATGTACGCCAACTGGCTGAATTACTGCATTTACCAGAGGACGCCATACGACCTGAACGATCTTTCCAGACCGGAGTATGAATTGTGAGCTTTCCTGCAACTGAAAAGCGATTCGGTTCAGGCAAAAAATCAAGGCGCTGTTTACAGATACAGCGCCTTTTTTATGTGTTATTCAGCTATCCTTGTAACTTTTCCAACCTTTTTGATGCGTTCGATAAGCGGCGGTTTTTCGCCGTTTATGACATCAGCCGTGATAGTTACCGAAACAACATCGCCGTCTGACGGAGAGTCAAACATCGGCTGCAATAGCACCGACTCAAACACTGAACGCAGACCTCTTGCTCCGGTCTTTTGCTTGATAGCTTTCTCAGCTATCGCCTGCTTTGCTTCATCGGTTATGACCAGCTCTATGTCGTCCAGCTTAAACAGCTTTTTATACTGCTTGATAAGAGAATTTTTCGGCTCAGTAAGTATCCTTACCAACGCTTCCACATCAAGTTCTTCAAGCACGGAGATCACCGGCAGACGTCCTACCAGTTCCGGCACAAGACCATATTTCACCAGATCTTCAGGAATTACTTTCTGGAGAACGTTCTTATCATCATCTTTAGACTTGATATTTCCGCCAAAGCCCAGAGTTGAGGAATCAGTCCTTTTCTTGATGACCTGCTCCAGCCCCTCGAAAGCTCCCCCACAGATAAACAGGATATTTTTGGTATCTATCTGGATAAATTCCTGATGAGGGTGTTTTCTTCCGCCCTGGGGAGGAACGTTTGAAACAGTTCCCTCAACTATTTTTAACAGCGCCTGCTGAACGCCCTCGCCGCTTACATCTCTGGTTATCGACTTATTTTCAGACTTTCTTGATATCTTATCTATCTCGTCAATATAAATAATGCCTTTCTGAGCAGCCTCGACATCATAATCAGCAGCCTGGATCAGCCTGGTAAGGACGTTTTCCACGTCATCGCCTACATATCCGGCATCTGTAAGGGTCGTAGCGTCGGCGATAGCAAATGGAACATTCAGAAGTTTTGCCAGCGTCTGCGCCAGAAAAGTCTTGCCCGTGCCGGTAGGCCCTACAAGCAGAACGTTGCTTTTCTGTATCTCAACGTCATTATCATCGTCCGAAAGATTCATTATCCTTTTATAATGATTATAGACAGATACTGCCAAAGTTATCTTTGCGGTCTCCTGACCGATAACATACTCGTCCAGCACGCTTTTTATCTCTCTCGGCTTCATAAGAGTTATCTGCTTTTTATCTTCTTTGACCTTTTGGGGAACTGTCCTGTTCTGCTGTTCAAGAATATCATAGCAGAACAAAACGCAGCCATCGCAGATATTTACGCTTCCGGAAGAGAACATATTATTTACTTTATTTTCGTACTTTCCGCAGAAATTACATCTTTTTAAAGAATCATTAGCCATATGAGCGCACCATGTCCTTTATCTGTTTGTTATGACCTTATCTATAAGTCCGTATTCCAATGCGTCCTGAGCAGACATAAAGTTATCACGTTCGGTATCTACCGCTATCTGCTCGATAGGTTTGCCGGTGTTTTTAGCAAGTATAGAATTAAGTCTTTCACGGGTCCTTACCAGATGATCCGAACGAATCTTGATGTCAGTACATTGACCGCTGAGTCCGCCGGAAACAAGCGGCTGATGTATCATTATCTCGCTGTTGGGCAGAGCAAGCCTTTTGCCCTTTGCTCCGCTTGAAAGCAGAAATGCGCCCATAGATGCAGCCATTCCCATACAAATAGTGGAAACGTCGCACTTTATATACTGCATGGTGTCGTATATCGCCAGACCGGCGGTAACAGAACCTCCGGGGCTGTTGATATAAAGGTCTATGTCCTTCTCAGGATCCTGACCTTCCAGATAAAGCAGCTGTGCCACAACAAGGCTTGCCGTAGTATCGTTTACTTCATCAGAAAGCATAATGATCCTG
The DNA here is from genome assembly GCA_947631585.1 of uncultured Clostridia bacterium. Lineage (GTDB taxonomy): Bacteria > Bacillota > Clostridia > Oscillospirales > Ruminococcaceae > JAAZZIT01. Next base: position 91 of record CANRLY010000146.1, on the reverse strand, counting down.
TCGTTAAGAAGTCTTGAAAAAATATCGTAACTTCTCTCACCTCTGCTGGTCTGCTCCACAACATAAGGGACTAATGCCATAATAAGTTACC
>CANRLY010000145.1 GCA_947631585.1 uncultured Clostridia bacterium | reverse complement strand
AGTTGTTTTTCTGTTATCCTATTAGTGAAATTCGCCCGCAAAAACGAGCGAACTCACAATTATTTCACTACTGCCGAATCTTTAACAAGTTCGGAAGCCTTTTCAACTGCTATATCCTTTGCAACATCTTTATCAGAAACGATCTTCTTTATCTCATCGACTTCCATGCCGTAAGCCTCGGACATCTTGGTAAACTCAGCTGCGATATCTTCCTCAGAAGGAGTTATACCCTCCAGCTCAACTATCTTCTCAAGAGCAAGGCGGAGTTTCACCTGCTTTTCAGCCTGTTCTCTGTAAGTCTTGCGGATAGTATCCATTTCCTGATTTGTAAACTGAAGGTACATATCCAGAGTAATGCCCTGCTGTGCAAGTCTCTGTTCAAGGTCTCTCACCATCTCGGAAACTCTTCTCTCGTACATAACTTCCGGGATATCGCCTTCAAGCTTATCTATCACCTGTTCAAAAACAGATTCCTCGAATTTATTCTGAGCGTTCCTTTCGGCAGCATCTTCAAGTTTCTTTTTCAGATCCGCTTTAAGTTCATCGACCGTATCGAACTCAGAAGAATCCTTAACGAAGTCATCGTCCAGCTCAGGCAGTTCTTTCGCCTTTATCTCATGGAGCTTTATCTTAAAGACAACAGGAGCGCCTTTAAGTTCCTCCATCTGATAATCCTCCGGGAAAGTCACGTTTATATCAAACTCTTCTCCGATAGAATGGCCAACGACCTGCTCTTCAAAGCCGGGGATAAACTGACCGCTTCCCAGTGTAAGCGTGAACTTATCAGCTTTTCCGCCGTCAAAAGCAACTCCGTCCTTGAATCCCTCGAAGTCGATAACGACATCGTCTCCGTCCTGAGCTGCTCTATCGTCGATATCTATTATCCTGGTCTCCTTTTCACGGAGCTTATCGACCTCAGCGTTCACATCGTCGTCGGTCACCTCAGTGACTATCTTTTCAGCCTCGATACCCTTATAGCCGCTGATGGAAACTTCAGGCTTGCAGATACAGGTAGCCTTTATGGAAACACCGGTCGCCTTATCGACTGCGGTTATCTCCACATTCGGGCGGTCAACCAGTTCAAGACCCGCTTCATCGACTGCGCCGTTTACCGCATCGGGATAAACAAGGTTTACGGCGTCCTCATAGAAGCAGCCCTCGCCAAATTCCCTTTCAATGACTTTTCTGGGAGCTTTGCCCTTTCTGAAACCGGGAACTGAGATCCTGTTCTTAGCCTTTAAGTACGCTTTCTGCACAGCTTCTTCAAAAGCCTCGGCTGAAACCTCTATCTCCAGCTCATAAGTATTAGTGTCAACTTTTTCACTTTTGATCAGACTCATTTTACATTCCTCCAAAATAAATGTATCCGTACTATTATAACATACTCTCAGAAATTTTTCCAGTGAATTTTTACAAATTGTCATTTTGCACAAAAGAGGTAATATCACGGGGCATAAAATGTAAAAAATCACTTGATATCAGTTGAAAACATATCCCATCTGCCATACCGTTAAGGGCTTTTTCGCAGCCTCTTCCATGAATATGCCCGTAAAAGCAGTGCTTTATTCCATATTTATACAGCACGTCAAGTATATCGAAGTTCCTCTCGCCTGCAAAGATAGGCGGATAGTGCAGAAAGACCACAGGTCTCACGCCGCTTTTGACAGCCGACTGAATAGACGTTTCCAGACGTCCGGCTTCCCTGAGAAGCACCTTTTTATCAGCCTGCGCAGAAGTTTCGTTTATCCAGCCTCTCGTTCCGCATATGCCGATATTTTCGTAGGTATAATGATTATTGTGAAGTATCTTTATGCTGTCAAAACCGTTTTCAGCAAGAAATTGCTGCATTTTTGACATTGAGTTCCACCAATAGTCGTGATTGCCTTTCATTATTATTTTTTCGCCGGGAAGCGAATCCAGGAACTCAAAATCCTTTTTTGATTGGGCAAAATTCATTCCCCAGGAAATATCCCCCGGTATCACGACTGTATCCTCAGCTTTGACGACAGAGCGCCAATTGGTATCCAATCGCTGCATATAGTCATGCCAGCCGCCAAAAACGTCCATTGGTTTATTCACTGACAGAGACAAGTGCAGGTCGGCTATCACAAAAAGAGACAATAATCATACCTCCGATTATTTTTTATAAAACAGTAATAATTTGCGGATTTTGCGCTAATACTAACCTTACGGACAAAGTCCGAAGCAGGATAGGAGTGTTATAAATTATGGAAGACAGGATAAACGGTATCCACTGTGATGTAAGCAACTGTATTTACAACAGAAATTCTTGCGAATGTGTTGCCGGAAAAATAGACGTCTGCCGCTGCTGCAGCGACCCTGAATGTTCCGATGAAACAGAGTGCAAGACATTCAAGTCAAGAAACGAGTGATCTGCATTTGCCGTCGGTCTGACCGACGGCTACATATCAGATCCCCAGGCAGCCGAGGATATAACCGCTCATTTTATCCTTTTCAACAGAATCCTTGAATCGTACTTCCTTATCTTTAAGCGCCAGCAATGACTCAGGAGCAGGCAGACCGGTTATTTCAAGAAGTTTTTCCACAAGTTCAAACTCGTCTGCCGTTTCGTCAGATACGCCAAGCGCATCGAGTACGCTTCCTGAGAACTTATACGGGCTTGCTGTAGAAGCAATGACCGTTTTGGTGTTATCGCCGGTAGCTTTCACATAGTCCATATAAACTTTCACTGCCACCGCCGTATGGGTATCGCAGATATAAGAATACTTATTGAATATTTCTTTTATGCAGGCTTTGGTCTCTTTGTCGTCGCAGCAGCCGGCATAGAACTCATCTTTCAGCACGGCTTTGACCTGTTCGTCAACTTCATACCTGCCCTGAGCCGCCAGCATACCGAACCATTCTCTTATACGGGCGTCGTTTTCACCGCAGATATGGTAAAGAAGCCTTTCCAGGTTAGACGAGATAAGGATATCCATTGACGGAGATATCGTCGTGTAGAACTGTCTGTTCTTGTTGTAAACGCCGGTGTTGATAAACTCAGTAAGCACATTGTTTGCATTGGAAGCGCAGATGAGCTTGTTCACCGGAACGCCCATTTTCTTTGCATAGTATCCGGCAAGGATATTACCGAAGTTTCCTGTCGGAACTACTATATTTATCTTCTCTCCAGCCTTAATATCGCCCTGAGCCAGAAGTTTTGCATAAGATGAAATATAATAGATTATCTGCGGCGCAAGCCGTCCCCAGTTGATGGAATTGGCAGAAGAAAACATCAGACCGTTCTTATCAAGCTTTTCAGCGATCTCCTCGCTGGTGAAAATAGCTTTTACGCCGTTCTGGGCGTCGTCAAAATTGCCCTTGATAGCGCACACGCCAACGTTTGCGCCTTCTTGGGTAGTCATTTGTTTTTTCTGCATTGCGGAAACGCCGTCCTCCGGATAAAATACCATGATCTGCGTTTCCTCAACGTCCTTAAAGCCCTCAAGTGCGGCTTTGCCGGTATCGCCGGAAGTTGCGACAAGTATAACTATCTTCTTGCCAAGCTGGAGCTTTTCAGCAGAAACGGTAAGCAGATACGGCAGTATCTGAAGCGCCATATCCTTGAAAGCGCAGGTAGGACCATGCCACAGTTCAAGCATATAAGCCCCGCCGAAAAGCTTTTTCAGTTCGCAGATGTTTTCCGTATCAAAATTCTTGACAGAATAAGCGTTGTCAACGCAGTATCTGATCTCTTTTTCTGAAAAATCAGTTAAATACTTAGCAAATATCGCCGCCGCCCTGTCCGCATAAGGCATTTTTCCCAGTGCGGCTATCTCCTCCATAGAAAGAGCCGGTATCTCCTCAGGGACGAACAGTCCGCCGTCTTTTGAGATACCCTGAGCTATAGCCTCGGCAGACGAGACTTTTACTTCTGAATTTCTTGTACTTTTATAATACATATCTATCCCTCCGAACTGAACAGTATTGATATTGTTTTTTATTTGCTTGCATCAAACGCATTTGTGTAATATCTGATGCCTGTCAATTTCCGGTCGTCGCAAGACACCACAGCCACATCGAACCTGAATTTCATATTTTCGCAGCCGAACTTGCGGATATACTCTTCCGCCGTCCTGATAAGCGACTTTTTCTTTGCGGCGGTGATAGCCTCCTCGCCGCTGGTCATAGCCCCCGAATGTCTGGTCTTGACCTCTACAAACGCCAGCATTTCACCCTTACTTGCAATTATATCAATTTCTCCGCCTCTTATGGTGAAATTTCTTTTAACAATTTCATATTCGTGCTTTTCGAGGAAACGGCAGACGGCTTTTTCGCCGAGATAGCCTATTTCCTTAGCTGTGGGAGCTGTCATTTCAACACCTTTTTCAAAAAGCTTGGTCTATGGCAGGGACATATACCATATTTTTCTATCATTTCGTAATGAAGTTTAGTCCCATAACCTTTATGTTTAGCAAACTGATACTGGGGATACTGCTTGTCAAGTTCTTTCATATACCTATCCCTTGCCACCTTAGCAAGTATAGACGCCGCCGCCACCGACTGCGACCTGGCGTCACCCTTTACGACAGTGATAGTCCGGCAGCTGATGTCGGGAGCTTTATTGCCGTCAATGACCGCTGCTTCCGGCAGTATTTTAAGTCCCTCGACAGCTCTTTTCATGGCAAGCATTGCAGCCCCCAGAATATTAAGTTCCTCTATCTCCGCCACCGAAGCCGTGG
>CANRLY010000144.1 GCA_947631585.1 uncultured Clostridia bacterium | reverse complement strand
CAGCTTTTGGTGGAAGCGGTGGTCTCAGTGCTGGTTATCGGGTTTGCGCTGTTCACCTACAGCAGACTTCTCAGCGACAAAAACTGCGATTTTAACATAACCGATTCTTACACACACCTGAACACCAAGTCAAAGCTGCTGATCATGCTTTCTTCCAAAGAATTGGTAGTATGGATAGTAATGGTGTTCATAACAATGATCTTCAACATCAGGTTTATAGAATAGTATGGAAAACAGGTATATGCGGCAAGCCATAGAGCTTGCAATGGAGGCGGCGGAAGAAATGGAAGTCCCGGTGGGGGCGGTGGTGGTAAATCGCTCTACCGGCGAGGTGGTCGGCACGGGCAGAAACCGCAGAGAGACCGACAGGTCGCCGCTGGCGCATGCTGAGATAGAGGCGATAGACCAGGCTTCCAAGCGGCTGAACGGCTGGCGGCTTGTGGGCTGCGACCTTTACGTCACGTTAGAGCCTTGCCCCATGTGCGCAGGGGCGATAATCAATTCTCGGATAGAAAAGGTGTATTTCGGGGCATACGACATGAAAGCCGGCTCTTGCGGCTCGGTGGTGGATCTGTTCTCATTGCCGTACAACCACAAGCCGGAAGTCTGGGGCGGCATGATGGAAAAGGAATGTGCCCGGCTGCTTTCGGGATTTTTCAGAAAACTCAGAAATAATAAATGACCGCAGGTTTGGCTTCACTAAAGTTCGGCAAGACTGCGGTCTATGTATTTTATTTTGTGTACCATTTTTTCAGAACGGATTCGGCTTTTTTCATGTATATGCCAAAATCTCGGTTCTGGTGGGCTTTTTCGGGCGGCGGCAGCACGGCTTTCCAGTCCCACCAGAAGAAGCCTGAAAACCACGGCTCGTCCCAGAAAGTCTCCATTGCGGTGTCGTAAAAGTCCGCCTGCTCCTGCTCGTCCAGGGCAACTTCCGGACGGTGGTGGAAGTCCCAGGGGTACTGAGTGCAGCCATGCTCGTTGCGGACGCCTATTTCTGCAAACATTATAGGTCTGCCGTAATACTCGTGAGTTTTCTTGAGCAGCGGTTTGCGGGCGTTCCACATGGAGAGCATTTTCTCCCTGGAGCAGTCGTCGGGCGTGGAAACAGGGTAGTAAGCCGATATGCCCACTACGTCAACGGCGCCAAGCCACGGGAAACGCATTTCGTCGCCGTGGTTGATGTTGTGCATGATGATTCCGCTGTACAGCTTGCGGACTTCGCTTATCAGTTTAAGGCAGCGCTGGGTCTGCATATCCATACCTGCCATCTCGCAGCCGGTGCAGAGCATTTCGCAGCCGGTCTTTTCGGCTATTTCCGCATAATAGGTCATGAAAGCGGTATAGCTTTTGAACCAGGTCTCCCAGTAATCGGTCTCTTCCGGCGGAAAGTTTATCCTTGCTCTCCACGCACGGTCAAGGCAGTTGACCACAGGTTTCAGGCAGACTTTCACGCCCAGCGATTTAGCTTTTTTTATGGCAAAGATAACGTCCTCGTCTGACTGGGTGAACTGAAAGATCGGGAATATCCTTGTGGAAGCGTAAGTCTCCTGATAAGCGTTGACGGTTATACATATCCAGTCAAGACCATCAGAGATGAGACGCTCCATGGAACTGATGCCTTTTTCAGACTGAAATTCGCCTTTTCTGGCGCACCAGCCCCATGTGTAGCCCTTGCAGAAAAGCCTGTCCATAGCAAAACCTCCGTTGCCTTTATTATTTTTAGTAATTGTAGCACAATTGCCTGCGTTACAAAAGAATGATGTATTAAATAAATATTAAAAATTTGTTATCACAAGATAATGAAAGGCAAAATTTAAAAAAATACTTGAAATCAGCGGCTGAATGTGTTACAATATAAAGAGTTGAATGATGAATTACTGAACAACAGGAATTTTCCCATCGATCCGAGATATAGGTGTGCAGGTCCTGTGCAATGAAACGCTGTGAACCATGTCAGGCGGGGAACCGAGCAGCATTAAGCGGTAAGTTTTGTGTGACACAGTTCCGCCTGCATACCTATATGTCGGATCGCTTTTTTGGAGGTGGCTGTCCGTGTATCAGGCTTTATACAGAAAATGGAGACCGATGGATTTTGAAGATGTGGTCAGTCAGTCTCATATTACCAAAACGCTGAAAAATCAGATAAGGACCGGCAAGACCGCACACGCTTATCTGTTTACCGGCTCAAGAGGAACAGGTAAGACCACCTGCGCCCGTATTTTTGCAAAGACGGTCAACTGTCCCAACGAGAAAGACGGTTCGCCCTGCCTGAAATGCGATATCTGCAAGGCGGCGGACGAGGGCGTGCTCAACGATATTATCGAGATAGATGCGGCTTCAAATACCGGAGTTGACGATATCAGGGAACTGAGAGATTCGGCGGCGTTTATGCCGGAGAGGGGAAAGTACAAGGTCTATATCATAGACGAGGTACACATGATCTCCCAGAACGCATTTAACGCTTTGCTGAAAATAATGGAAGAACCCCCGGAACACGTTAAGTTTATTCTGGCGACTACCGAGGTGCATAAAGTTCCGGCAACGATAATATCCAGATGTCAGCGGTTCGATTTCAGACGGCTGCTGCCTGCTGATATCGTGGCAAGGCTGATGTATATTGCAGGGGAAGAAAAGATCCAGCTTGACGAAAAGGCGGCTTACCTTATTGCAAAGCTTTCTGACGGGGCTATGAGAGACGCTCTTTCTATTTTAGATCAGTGCATGGCGTATTCGGAAAAGGTGGACGAAGAAGTGGTCTCCTCCGCTGTGGGTATCGCCGGAAGAGGGTCGGTGTACGACCTGCTGGAAAGCATTGTTGCGGCAAATGCGTCGGAAGCTATCGGGAAGCTGGACAGGCTGTATGAAATGTCAAAGGATATGCAGCGGCTTTGCGAAGAATTGCTGATGGCGTTTCGGGACATGATGCTGATAAAAAGCGTTCCCGGCAAGGACGAGCTGCTGTCCTGTCTGCCGGACGAGGCGGAGCGGCTGAAAGAATTTGCCGGAAAAATGGAACTGGGTACGATTCTGGACAAGCTTACGGTCTTGCAGGAGTGCAACGAGAGGCTGCCGAAGGTAAGTTCCAAGAGGATAGAAATAGAGATGTGCTTTTTAAAGCTGTGCGGAGCGGCGGCGTTTTCAAAAACGCCAAGGGGTCCTGCCGACAGCAGGAGCATATCGGAACTGGAACGCAGGATAGCAAGACTGGAAAGCGCAGTTTCTTCAGGAAAAGCGGCTGCTCCTGCGGTCGCCGAACCGCTTGTGCCTGCAAAACAGTCTGACATTCCTGAGCCTGTTGTGGATACAGGCAAGATCAGGGAGGAGGACCTGAGCGCAGTAAGCGATTGGGGCGGTATCGTTGAAAGGGTCATGGAACGTCACCCGGAAGTAGGGGGATTCCTTGCAGGGTCGAAAGGCTTTATTTACGAAAATGTGGTCTTTATCATCGTGGACAATGATTTCTTTCTTAAAATGTTCAAGCAGACTGATTCCGCAAAGGCGATACAGGACGTTTTGAGAGATTATTTTGGAAAGACCTATGCTATCAGAGTTAAATCTGCCAAGAATGTGTCTCCTGAGGATAAGGACGATCCTCTGCGCAGGCTTATTGACAAGGCGAAAAACGCTGATATACAGGTTGATATAAAACAATAAACAGAGGAGAATCAATTATGAAAGCAAGACTGCCGGCTGGCATGGGAAAAGGACCTTCTTCAAACATGAATCAAATGCTGAAACAGGCTCAGAAAATGCAGGAGGATATCACTGCGCTCCAGGGCGAACTGGAGACTAGGGAGTTTACCGCTTCTGTTGGCGGAGGAGCTGTCGAAATAAAGATCAACGGAAAAAGAAACGTTCTTGAACTGAAGATCAAGCCCGAAGTGGTTGACCCTGAGGACGTTGAAATGCTCCAGGATCTTATAATGAGCGCATTCAACGAGGCTGTAAAGACTCTTGACGAGACCAGCGAAGCTGAGATGGCTAAACTCACAGGCGGGGTATCGTTCCCCGGATTGTTCTGATGGCTGAGGCTAACGCTCTTCCGCTGGTGGAACTGGCGGAGCAGTTTGCAAAGCTGCCTGGTATCGGAATGAAAACCGCTCAGAGGCTTGCGTACTTTGTTATGTCGATGACGGCGGAAGAAGCGCAGGCTTTTGCAGACGCAATTGTAAAGGCGCACTCGACTGTTCATTGCTGCAAGGTCTGTCAGAACCTTACTGACAAAGAAGTCTGTCCGGTGTGCGAGGACGATTCCAGAGACCAGGGGACTATTTGTGTTGTGGAAAGCCCGAAAGACGTTTCGGCGTTTGAAAGGACAAGGGAATACAAGGGCGTGTATCATGTGCTGCACGGGCTTATTTCTCCTATCGACAACATCACTCCCGACAAACTGCGGATAAGAGAGCTTCTTGACAGAGTGAACGGCGGAAAAGTTGCCGAGGTGATAATGGCGACCAACCCTACAGTGGAGGGGGAAGCCACCGCTATGTACATTTCAAGGCTGCTGAAACCCCTTGGCATAAAGGTGACAAGGCTGGCGTTCGGGCTGCCTATCGGGGGAATACTGGAATACGCCGATGAGGTGACATTGTACAAGGCGCTTGAAAACAGAAACGAGATATAAAATAATCCTGCGGAAAAAGTAAAGCTCCGCAGGATCTTTTTATAATTTTATAAGTATTATCAGTATTATCAGTGGGAAGCGGTAGTTCCGGGAACGAGAGCGGCTG
>CANRLY010000143.1 GCA_947631585.1 uncultured Clostridia bacterium | reverse complement strand
GTAGTTTCTAAGCTGCCTATGCGGCAGTGAACAATGCTGCATTTCGATAGCGTGTTACTATAGCTTTCTAAGCTGCCTATGCGGCAGTGAACGATATATAAAAGTGTATTTTGAACCACAGGAATTTCTAAGCTGCCTATGCGGCAGTGAACGCTTCGCTTCAATGCTGCCGAGATAAAGTCTCTTTTCTAAGCTGCCTATGCGGCAGTGAACACCGAACGATTGTCTCCCTTGACGGAGGGAGATTTCTAAGCTGCCTATGCGGCAGTGAACAATACGTCATAAATAAATGCCTGGTGCCGCATTTTCTAAGCTGCCTATGCGGCAGTGAACCGTCGCCCTCCACAGCGTGCCGCGAACCTGAATTTCTAAGCTGCCTATGCGGCAGTGAACGGATCTGGATAGCCGGATCCTCCTGTTTTTTGTTTCTAAGCTGCCTATGCGGCAGTGAACTCAGGATCTCGATGCATCGTCTGGTAGCCGGATTTCTAAGCTGCCTATGCGGCAGTGAACATGTCGAGGATTACGGCAGCAGCCCGCTGTTTTTTCTAAGCTGCCTATGCGGCAGTGAACCATTTTGATCTCCGTTGTTTTATGGGGCTTTGTTTCTAAGCTGCCTATGCGGCAGTGAACGACTGATGCCGAGGAGCTTCACGGCCGGAGTCTTTCTAAGCTGCCTATGCGGCAGTGAACATTGATAGTCTGATACATGATATTCTCCTTGTTTTCTAAGCTGCCTATGCGGCAGTGAACGGATTCTCGAAGACATTGACTTTAAAGCTTGCTTTTCTAAGCTGCCTATGCGGCAGTGAACTTCAAGCTGCACCGTCCGCATTGAGTACAGACATTTCTAAGCTGCCTATGCGGCAGTGAACGGGGCGGGCAGAGAACGACAGACAATGCGTATTTTCTAAGCTGCCTATGCGGCAGTGAACTTGCATATTGCAGAGGGACGCTTGCAGGAGACTTTCTAAGCTGCCTATGCGGCAGTGAACGGAGTTTTATCCCAAGCCCTCCCGCCCTAGGATTTCTAAGCTGCCTATGCGGCAGTGAACAAGAATCGCCGTAGGAAAGTCCTGCTGCATTCATTTCTAAGCTGCCTATGCGGCAGTGAACCGGATAAAGGGATAATGGTGCGGAAAGTTCTGTTTCTAAGCTGCCTATGCGGCAGTGAACTTCAACAAGAGATGAATATCTTGTAATCAAGATTTCTAAGCTGCCTATGCGGCAGTGAACTTATCGACCTGCACCAGGTGGATCCCGTGACATTTCTAAGCTGCCTATGCGGCAGTGAACTGCACGGAAGTAGTGCAGTGCAGCGTTCGCCATTTCTAAGCTGCCTATGCGGCAGTGAACAACCGTAGCTGCTATCTTCACCAGAACGGACGTTTCTAAGCTGCCTATGCGGCAGTGAACAGAATGCGGAAGATATTGCTGCATTGCAGTCCTTTCTAAGCTGCCTATGCGGCAGTGAACTTCGTCAAGCTTGAAAGTGATACGGTCCTTCGTTTCTAAGCTGCCTATGCGGCAGTGAACCTCAAAGACCTTCCGCCGCTCGCCATTTTCGTTTTCTAAGCTGCCTATGCGGCAGTGAACTCCCTGGGGAGTCGCCATATCGGGGTTGAGCTTTTCTAAGCTGCCTATGCGGCAGTGAACACTGCGTCCCACCCGTTGATCACTGTCACTATTTTCTAAGCTGCCTATGCGGCAGTGAACCGGTAAAAACGGCATCCTACGCGGCACAAATATTTCTAAGCTGCCTATGCGGCAGTGAACCGGCAGTAGTGACGCGCTTTGTCAGTGCAGTAATTTCTAAGCTGCCTATGCGGCAGTGAACGGAACCCGACCTGCACATCGTGGGAAGGTGCTTTTCTAAGCTGCCTATGCGGCAGTGAACACTTTCACGCTTGCCGATGGCAATCTGACTGTTTTCTAAGCTGCCTATGCGGCAGTGAACTCGTGCTGCCGATTTTTACTCTGGTCACCGTCTTTCTAAGCTGCCTATGCGGCAGTGAACATGGGTGAGTTGGAATTTAGAAGATATATTATTTTTCTAAGCTGCCTATGCGGCAGTGAACGGCAGGGTTGTGATTGAAAATGGTGAAATATTTTTCTAAGCTGCCTATGCGGCAGTGAACTGAACTATAGTTCACTGGGTATTGGTTTGGCATTTCTAAGCTGCCTATGCGGCAGTGAACAGAACGCGCTTGAGCTTGCATTGCGTGACCTTTTTCTAAGCTGCCTATGCGGCAGTGAACTATAGTTCACAAGGCGCAAGTGTAGTGAAGCTTTTCTAAGCTGCCTATGCGGCAGTGAACTTAAGCGTGCGGTCATAGTGATTTTCGGAAGTTTTCTAAGCTGCCTATGCGGCAGTGAACCCGGTATGTACAATAAGATACACCAACATACTTTTCTAAGCTGCCTATGCGGCAGTGAACGATCTGGTCATAGCGCACGAGGTCGGCGCATTTTTCTAAGCTGCCTATGCGGCAGTGAACGCGCGTCCTCCATTTCCAGACCGGCGATGCGTTTTCTAAGCTGCCTATGCGGCAGTGAACGCGTAGCTGGTCACCAGGGGGTGCGGGGGGCTTTTCTAAGCTGCCTATGCGGCAGTGAACAAACTATAAGGAGACCGTTGCTGCGGCGCGAATTTCTAAGCTGCCTATGCGGCAGTGAACTGCCCTTGCGATGTCTTCAGAAGCTCCCGCAATTTCTAAGCTGCCTATGCGGCAGTGAACATGCGCCGTCTTCCTTCAGGACGTCATCCCTGTTTTCTAAGCTGCCTATGCGGCAGTGAACTAGTTCACGAGGTGGTATCGTAACACGAGCCGTTTCTAAGCTGCCTATGCGGCAGTGAACGTGAAACATTTCGGCTGGAAGAGGGAAAGAGATTTCTAAGCTGCCTATGCGGCAGTGAACAAACTAACGCCCTACCTCTGGAAGAGAAAATATTTCTAAGCTGCCTATGCGGCAGTGAACAGAGATGCCGGGGAACATCAGTTCATGATGCCTTTCTAAGCTGCCTATGCGGCAGTGAACAATTCTTGGTCGTGAAATGGATATGTTCTATATTTCTAAGCTGCCTATGCGGCAGTGAACTGTTTACTGACCGCGCTACAGTTGCGCCGATTGTTTCTAAGCTGCCTATGCGGCAGTGAACCGAAATAGAACCTGACTCCCCTATCCGGAGTCTTTCTAAGCTGCCTATGCGGCAGTGAACTGAGTTCGTTGAGCCGAAGAAGCAGTAGTCATTTTCTAAGCTGCCTATGCGGCAGTGAACGGTTCTGGAAAGGGAACAGGCTGTCGGGCAGGTTTCTAAGCTGCCTATGCGGCAGTGAACATAAAAGGCGGGACAGTTATGTTGGCGGGTCTTTTCTAAGCTGCCTATGCGGCAGTGAACGTTTCACGGATTGCATTTCTGTGAAACATTTCTTTCTAAGCTGCCTATGCGGCAGTGAACACTCGAATTCAGAGATGACAGGCCTTGCTGGATTTCTAAGCTGCCTATGCGGCAGTGAACAACCGTATAGCTGACTTGCAGGCACAGATACTTTTCTAAGCTGCCTATGCGGCAGTGAACTTCAATACCTCCCCCCTTCCGGCCCCTTGTCTTTTCTAAGCTGCCTATGCGGCAGTGAACGCAGGTGTCGTATAAACTCGGTTTGCGAGGCGTTTCTAAGCTGCCTATGCGGCAGTGAACGCGATGGAGCGAACAGTACACCGAACTTGTCCGTTTCTAAGCTGCCTATGCGGCAGTGAACTATCCCTCCCTTGCGACCGAAAATATCTCTGTTTTCTAAGCTGCCTATGCGGCAGTGAACTATGTGAACTATAGTTCACGTGGCGGTAGCATTTTCTAAGCTGCCTATGCGGCAGTGAACTACTGCCCCGTCCTAGGGCACATGACAGTGAATTTCTAAGCTGCCTATGCGGCAGTGAACGAACTGAATGACAGACTCCCCGTACAGCTTCCTTTCTAAGCTGCCTATGCGGCAGTGAACTTTCAGTCAATCCGCCTGTGCTTGCTTGTGTTTTTCTAAGCTGCCTATGCGGCAGTGAACCGCCATAGCCTGCACCTGCTTCGCCACAGCCGTTTCTAAGCTGCCTATGCGGCAGTGAACACGCTAAAGACGTAGTGAAGCGGGACATGTTATTTCTAAGCTGCCTATGCGGCAGTGAACAAGAGATGCCGATTAACACTCGTTTAGAGCGCTTTCTAAGCTGCCTATGCGGCAGTGAACAGCGCTCCCCTTGCCATCTTCGCAAAGCTCGATTTCTAAGCTGCCTATGCGGCAGTGAACGACAACGACGGCATCTATCCCCTGTTCGTAAATTTCTAAGCTGCCTATGCGGCAGTGAACGGGGCCGGATCCCCATTGTCGAGAGCATTTGCTTTCTAAGCTGCCTATGCGGCAGTGAACTTTCAGAAAATTCATACTTTCGTGCGAAAATGTTTCTAAGCTGCCTATGCGGCAGTGAACGCTTCGGTCAAGTTCACAATCGAGGTTCTGGATTTCTAAGCTGCCTATGCGGCAGTGAACGTCCTTTATTTTTCGAGGTTTTTGTCATTTTTTTTCTAAGCTGCCTATGCGGCAGTGAACGACAACGACGGCATCTATCCCCTGTTCGTAAATTTCTAAGCTGCCTATGCGGCAGTGAACTCGTTTCTCCCCGTTTCTATCCGGCGGGGAGATTTCTAAGCTGCCTATGCGGCAGTGAACAAGACGTTTGTCTTTTTTGTCTTTTCGGTTTCGTTTCTAAG
>CANRLY010000142.1 GCA_947631585.1 uncultured Clostridia bacterium | reverse complement strand
ATCGCCGTCACCATCATGACGGCGAAGCGATTCTTCATGCTTACGAAGTAAGCATTCTGGCGGAGCAGGAGGGATTCGAACCCTCGGTCCCGATTAAGGGATTACTCGATTTCGAGTCGAGCCCGTTATGACCACTTCGATACTGCTCCGTGTGCGGTTTTAAACCTTAGAAATTTATTATATCACATCGCAGAAAAAATTGCAAGTCCTTTAGAAACTTTTTTAAAATATATTGTTTTTCTGAAATTATATGAATTGATAATATTAAAAACACCGCCTTTCTGCTTAAGAGATCAGCGGTGTTTGATGTTCATACCTGTTCTGCAAGCTCGGTCAATTTTAATTCTGACGACACATATAATTGCTTTGCACCATACAACCCTTGGGCAAGCTTACCGGTTTTGCGAACCATGTCTTCTATGCTCTCAATAGCCTTTTTCAACAGGAACTTGTTTACATACAGTGCCGGAGAAGTCGGTTTCAAGCCCTCATATATATCATTGAGTTCTCCCTTATATCCTGAAAGCTCATCTTTCCAGCTGCCTAGCCTGTCGGCAAATCCATCAATAGCCGAAGCATTCAGCGAATAAGATGCGTTGGTATACTTTTTGATAAGTCCCAGATACTTCCCAATGGCAGTTCCCAAGTCTCCAAGAATCTCGTCAAACGAATAATCTCCGCCTGCCAGCAGTCCCGATACAGTAATTGAAGCAACATCCACGAACAGCTGATGCGTTCTTGGCGACAAAGAATCAAGATCGTTTCTGAGGTTCTGTACAAAGCCGCTTAATGCTGTGTTTCTCACAAACGTATAAAGCTGCGGCGCATTTGCCATCGACGTTTTTAACTGATTATTTTCCTTATCACTGTCCGAGAGCTTGAGGAACTGCGATTCGCTGATAAGTTCTCCCTCGCCAAAATCGCCGTAATTCCCATTAAAA
Organism: uncultured Clostridia bacterium; assembly: GCA_947631585.1. Taxonomy (GTDB): domain Bacteria; phylum Bacillota; class Clostridia; order Oscillospirales; family Ruminococcaceae; genus JAAZZIT01. The sequence goes on along the minus strand of CANRLY010000142.1, from coordinate 3,893 downwards.
TTATTTATAAACAGCTTGCTTGAATAATGGCGTTCGGTAAACTTATTTACCGGATTCTGAAGATAAACTTTTTCTCCGGGCGAAGGCATAAGGATATTAACAAAGTCATTATAGGCGCAGATATTCTTTATGCGTCCGCTGTTTGCTGAAACTTCATCTCCGTATTTAGCATAAAATTCTTCGCTGAATCCCTGTCCGTCAAATGATATGCAATTTGCCACGCCTGAGCACACTACCGCTGAATACATAGCCATGTTTCCGCCTTTTGAATGACCAGTCACGTCGACCGGTCCATATTTACTGCTCATTTCTTTTACAAAAAGCGCCGCTTGACTTTGGCAGGCAGTATCGGAAATATTCTCGCCTTTAACGTCATCGCTCCACGCTATTTGTGTTCCTCCCGTACCTTCAAATGCCACAGTCGCTTTTCCCTCGTCGTCTACAAAGCAAGCGGCTCTGACATCGCTGTAACGAGGTGTCGCATTAGTAACGGTCAGTGACATAAGCTTTGGGTCGCCTTTAATGTAGTTTATCATCTCTTTAAAGCTCTCTCCGTCAAAAGCTCCGTCCAGATTGGGAGTTCTTCCGTTGTCTATTGCTTTTTCAAGACCCGTTACTATCTCTTCCACAGTATCTCCGACGGTTATGCCGTCCGGACAATACATAAGATTGCTAAGAAGCAACATCTCTTTTTCTGTCAATTCAGCCATTGTCAGTTCACCTCATTTGTAATTGAGTATTTTCTGAATTCTTTGCAGATAATACCATCGGCAGTATTTTTGTCCGGCAGATAGTCCATATAATTATAATTGTCTATCATAAGAAGGGCGTTTTCCTCAACTAAATATAAAGAATAATATCCATATATGCCCGAATCCCTTATATCTTGTATCAGTTTCTGCTCATCAGAAGAAAACTCATCTGCACTCTTACTGCTTTCCAAATACAAAAACCATCTTCCGAAGCATCTGCCGCCTTCTTCGATCAGTTCCTCATTGGTCATTTCAACGATATCGTCTTTTCCGCCCACATGAGAGCCGTATAGTCCACTGCATTTGATAAAACTTTTTTTAACGTATCTGCCTGCGATCTCATACAAAGACCTTGTGCAGGCATCAATGATAGCATAATTACAGAAATCATCTGTAAATGTCATCTGCTTATCATCACCGTTTTCTTCGGTATGGACATTTACTCTTGTTATCATTTCCACATCCATAGTTTCATCATTTATCGATCCTGCAAGAAAAACGTCATCTGTCATCAGCTCTGCCGTTTTCAGCTTATAAGGAACAAACTCCCTATTATATTTTTTATTGAGGTATTCTAATGCCTCGTTTTTGATCCTTTCAGGATCGCAAGGCATTATCTTGTCAAACAACTGACTCATATTTTATATCTCCCTGTTATTTTCTAAAGAGCTTTAATTATACCTTTGGCAACTTTATCTGCTGCAAGGATCGTCTCGGCTGAAAATTTCATAGTGCCTGATATCAATGATATGTTTTGTCCAAGACGTGTAACTTTCTGTGCCACCTGATGCTGCTTCTTGCAGTATCTTGCGCTGTTTCCTCCGGTCCAGGCTGATGATATCCTGCCGCTGTCATCATTCATATCATTGCCGATACCGGTTACTTTTTTGCCCAGTCCATCTATATCTTCGCTTTTACGAAGAATTTGCTTTGTGTTATAAATAATCGTTTCATATGCCATAAGAGCATCTCCTATCAATATATTACATCAGTATTAAGATCGGCTGATAAGTCTTGTATAACCTTCTCAGTCGTTTCGTATACATTTTTGATCGAGCCCAGATCTGAAACATATTCAGTAAGTCTTTCGAGAAACTCAGAGACGTTTTCATGCTTTTTTACAAAGCACTTTCTGAACGCATCGGCTGCATCTCCCTGCCAGTATGAAACGCTGTTCATCACAATAGACATTATGTCGTCAAACTTTCCTGTTAGGACTCCCACCTTGGTGTTTATGGAATCCGCCATGACTGCCAGGTCGTCTGTGTTGACCTTTACATAATCTGCCATTCCGATCACCTCCAAATATCAGACTGATATGTCAAGAATACGATCCTGCACCTGATTTTCGCAGAACACATATTCTTTGCTCGCTTCACTTAATGCTCTATCATAAGCCGCAAGTTCCTTGACGATAGATATTGCCAATTCAATATCCTGGACCATGGAGCGGTTGAACGCAGCATTTGCATCGCCCTGCCATTTTGAATTAAGAGCTGATACTTCGTCTTTTAGTATCTCCATCTGTCCGATCACCTCGGTCAATACGGAATTTATTTTCTCAACATCATTACTTATCATGCTGGAGTCCACTTTGATGTAGTTGTTTTCCAATCTGATCTCTCCTTTATATAAGATATCACAAATTGCATATATCCACTCTGAACTCTGTAGTTCTTCCCAGAGCCAATGTATCGCCGCTATGAAGCACGCTGCTTTCTGTCAGCATTTTTCCATTTAAATATGTATGATTAGATGAATTGTGATCCGTTATATACATCAAACCATTTGATACCGAAACAACGCAATGCTTTTTAGAAACGCTCATGTCATTGCTCACTCCCCTGAAACGCTCGGAAGCCATCGACGTATCTCTTCCGATGACCACAGGTCCGTTCACCGTTATATCAAAACTGTTTCCATCAAGAAGATTTGTCAGTCTAAGTATTGGCAGTAAATTCTTATCCTTTATATTGACATTTACTATAACTGTCCCGAAACGGTCTTCCGGTATAAACTTATAATCCGCACCCGGAACATCGTTGATTATCCTGCCGTCAGTTATTCTGGCACCGCCGTTAAAATCCGCACTTTTCCTTCTCATTTTAGGCAATCGGACAGAACGGTGTACCAGCAGTACAACAAGACATATTATCAATATCAGCATAATGCACAGCATAACGATAAGCAGGATCTTTTCAGCCATTATCTGTTATACTCCTTTCGGGAAACCACATATCGCATCGCTGACGATCTCGTTATTATCACCGATGTTATCTGTGTTTTTGGCGCTTAACTTTTCAGTTTCAAGCAGTGTAAGCGTTCTGTTAATGCTTGACCTGATCCCTGAAGAGTCATCTTTTGCCGAACCTATAGAATTTATAAGAGCTGTTCCTGCTTTTCCTGCCCATACAGACTCGAACGGTTCGAGTATTTCTTTCAAGGAATTTTCAAACGCCGCATGATCTTCTTTGATACCTGTAAGTATATCTATACATTCATTTATAGCAGACAGTTTTTCTTTTTTATCCATTGCTGTTCCTCCATCACTGTATTTCTATACTCACGGGCAAAGACAATTTTTGTGTCGGGCATTCGCTGAATGTCACCAGACTTTTCATATAGTTCCGTGACTTGGTTCCATTTCCTATGCAAAGATCAAGCCCGACTTTGTCGCTGTCAGAATATATCGAAGCTGCCGAAGTCAGAACATATTCAATACATCTGAGCTTTTCTTTCTGCTCACATACCTGCTGATGCAAATGCACCACGGCATATGTCATTTCATCTGAGGCAGGAAATGTACCCAGTTTGTTTTTCAAGCTGTTGATCCTGTTTTCCAGATCGGCTATCATATTTATTTTTACGGCAATGCTTTTTGAACATTCAGCTGCCATATTCATATCAAAGGTATACATATCGGTTGCCCCTTAAACTTAGTAATTATACTTCTGTCCCCGTCTGCCATATCATCACAGCAGGCGGGGAGAAGCATATTATTCTCAAACTATAACGTCACCGTCAAGAGCAGCTGCCGCATCGGCGCTCTGCTGTTCATATGTACTGTAAACATTTGCTATCGAATTGAGGTCATCAACAAATTCATTTATCTTGGCTGCCATTCTCTGGATATCATCTTCC
>CANRLY010000141.1 GCA_947631585.1 uncultured Clostridia bacterium | reverse complement strand
GAGGAGATCGCCAAGGTAGCCGCTAACTCCTCCGCTGACGAAGCTGTGGGAACTCTTATTGCTGAGGCAATGGAAAAGGTCACCGCAGACGGAGTTATCACCATCGAGGAGTCCAAAACTGCTGAGACCTACAGCGAAGTAGTTGACGGTATGCAGTTCGACAGGGGATACATTACCCCTTATATGGTTACCGACACCGACAAGATGGAAGCTGTTATCGACGACGCTTACATTCTTATCACCGACAAGAAGATATCCAACATTCAGGAGATACTTCCTCTGCTGGAACAGATAGTTCAGTCGGGCAGGAAGCTGGTAATCATCGCTGAGGATATCGAGGGCGAAGCTCTTTCCACCCTTATCGTAAACAAGCTCAGGGGAACATTTACCGTGGTTGCGGTGAAAGCACCGGGATTCGGCGACAGAAGAAAAGAAATGCTCAGGGATATCGCTATCCTCACCGGAGGAGAAGTTATCAGCGAGGAACTGGGTCTGGAGCTGAAAGACACCACTATGGAGCAGCTGGGTCGGGCTCGTCAGGTAGCCGTTCAGAAAGAGAACACTATTATTGTTGACGGCGCAGGAGAAGATTCTGAGATAGCTGCAAGGGTAGGACAGATCAAGTCCCAGATAGAGACCACCACTTCTGACTTTGACAAGGAGAAGCTCCAGGAAAGACTTGCCAAGCTGTCGGGAGGAGTTGCAGTTATCAAGGTAGGCGCAGCCACCGAAATTGAGATGAAAGAAAAGAAGCTTCGTATAGAGGACGCTCTGGCAGCCACAAAAGCGGCTGTTGAAGAAGGCATCGTTGCAGGCGGCGGAACTGCCTACATCAACGCTATGCCAGCGGTCGCAAAGCTGATACCTTCTCTTGAGGGAGACGAAAAGACCGGCGCAAAGATAGTTCTTAAAGCTCTGGAAGAGCCGGTGCGTCAGATCGCTGAAAACGCCGGACTGGAGGGTTCAGTTATCATCGACAAGATAGTGCGCTCAAGAAAAGTCGGCTACGGCTTTGACGCTTACAATGAGCAGTATGTTGACATGATACCTGCCGGTATCGTTGACCCCACCAAGGTGACACGTTCTGCGCTTCAGAACGCTGCGTCGGTGGCTTCTATGGTACTGACCACCGAAAGCCTTGTTACCGACATCAAGGAGGAGACTCCTGCGGCTGCAATGCCTGCCGGCGGAATGGGCGGAATGTACTGATTACTGAGTTCCCACAAAACAAAAAGTCCCCAGAACGGGGACTTTTTTATTTTACAATTTTAAATTTCTCAGACGTTTGCCATTCTTGCCTTATAGCGAAGATACTTTTTATAAAGCATATGGATAACGAGAGTTGCCACGATAAGCAGCACACCGATTATCAGCATTATCACCTGAGTGGTGATTATTCTGTTGAGCAGAGAGTTCAATATTCCTGTTACAGCACGGTAGATATGTTCGCTCTTCATGAAAAAGCTTTCCACGAAGCCGTGCTTTTTGATATATACCACAGGGATAAGGAATATCACTGCCGAAACGAACATTGCCGAACCTATCCAATAGGTCATATCACGGAGGTGGTGTCTGTTCACAAAGAACATAGCCAGCAGGAACACCGCCATAAGTATTGCCGACACCAGTTTTATGGTATTTATCATTTTTGGGTACTTATGGAGCGACCGGGCGATGGCAGAGTTTGACAGCTTATAAAGCATGATAACGTCCAGCCTGTCGGTGATCTGGGTCTCCGCCTTATCTATAGTCTTTTTGATAAGGTCGTAATACTCGTCGTTTTTCTCGATATTATTTTCCTCGGAATACTCCTCGATATAGTCGGTGATATCCTTTTCAAGCCGGGTAAAATCGTAGTTCACTTCAGGAATTGCCGCCATTTCGCTGGTCACGAACTTAAAGGAAGATTTGAGCAGGTCGTCCAGGGAGTTGCTGATAGACTCCTTATCTATACTATTCATATAAACTTCCTTGGGGATACCGGTAGGTGCGGCAAGTCTGCCGAAGTAGGTATCCAGATCCTCATAGATAGCGTCCGCAACTTTATACTTTGTGACAGCTTCGGAATAGATATCCGGTTTAAACACGATCAGTGAAAAGAACGCCGACACTTCAAAGACCATCAGCGAGATAGTCGCCAGCATTGTCAGCACGAACATTGCCGGATAGTGGTATAGTTTCTTCAATCAGCCGGCACTTCCTTCCATTCCCTGCTGAGGCATTTACAAATTATAGCAAGTCTATATTCGCTCATACCCAGTTTGCCGTTATTCCAGCAGGTATACATAGTAAGGCGGTCGTCCTTCTTAGGTGTGACGTAAGAAGTATCCTTTTCGTGGAAAACCACTCTTTCGGTGACCTCGTAGGTAAGCGTACAGAAATTCGTATCCACGGTGACAATATCGCCCACTTCGCAGTTTGGCAGGTTACGGAAGAAGGTATGGTTATGGCCTGCGATGACCACATTTCCCTCTTTGCCCACGAATTTTGAGCCGGTATACCAGCCGGCGCCCATTTCCAGCACGTCGTCGGTAGTTCCCACATAAAAGGGGATATCGTTCATACCGGCAGCCTCGCAGGTTATAGTACCATACTGGTCGCCATAGTAAGGGTAGATTATAGTATGGGCTTCTTCCTGGGGCTTGTCCGCCTCGGTAACAGTAGCCGAAACGGTCTTGGCGTCGTCACGGCGGTATTTATTGATACTGCGCAGGCTTGTATCGTCTTCTTTTTTATCGGTATTGAACACCAGATTTATGTAAGGCTTATATTTTGCATAAGGGCCGCTTACGCATATCATACCCACTCCCAGAAAGATCAACGCCATCAAAAAAGGCGTGAGAACAAATGTTATTGTTCTCAACACCTGATTTGACGAAGAACTTTTGTGTCGATGAGTATGATGAGTATGATGTTCTGCGTGCGACGCAGTGTGATCGCTCATTTTCTCATTCACTCCGGTTTCGGATCATTATTTGCTCTTCTTAGAGATAACTACAACGCCGGCAGAAGCAAGCACCAGTGCGGCAAATCCAACGAATGCAACCGCAGCTGTATTTGTAGTCTCAACAGCGCCGGTATCAGCAACAGGGGGTGTAATAACGTCGCCGCCGGTCGTATTGTCTCCCTTGCTGGCTGTAGCGTCGTCAACGCCGATCTCGATCTTAACGCCCAGATCGTCAGCAAGTCCTGCAAGAGCATCTCTGATAGCCTGCTTTTCCTCAGCTGTCATAGCTGCAACGATCTGAGACAGGTCGTCAGCTGTCAGTTCGGAAAGCGCCTTGTCAGGGAACAGTTCAGCAGCCTTATCTTTGATATACTTTTCGCTTGCATCGTTTGCTACTGCGATCATCTGATCGTATTCTTCGGAAGTAAATTCATTAGTCTCAAGGAAATTCTCAAGATGCTGATACTGAGTTGTTTCGGAGCTGAGTCCGGCATCCTTAGCTGCTTTAAGAACATCTTCCTTTGTAGCTGCTGATGCAGAGAATACCATAGTCGCTGCAACTGCTGCTGCTACTACGCCTGCAGACAGAATTTTCAAAAGCTTCATAACCTTTTTCCTCCTTCAACAGATTTATACAACACGCTGTTTGCAGCATGAAGTATTCGCTTTTCAATTCGTAAATTAAGTTTACCACATCTTGTCTCAGATTGCAAGCGAATTTAGAAAAAAACACGCAAATTCGTATCAAAATACATCAATTGCACAAATACAAAGAGATATTTTGTGCAATTTCACAACATGACGGCGGCTTTTACGCTGCTGTCTGCTGCGCAATACAAGATGAGGCGGCTTCTCCAACGTTTTTATCTTAGCACACATACACGAATTTGTCAACACTTTTTAAATTGCCATCGGGAAAAACCGGGGCTTTCAGGCAGTTTGCGCCGTCTTTCAGCCTTTATTTAAGGGGCTGCGGGATAAATTCTTAACAAAGTGTAAAATTTTTATTGACGGTCGGTATCTTCCACCACCAGCACCGGATACCCCGGAAGATATTTTTTCACCACAGACGGGGTTTTATCCGCCTGGGCGAAAATTACCGGCGCAAGTTTTTTAGCCAGGTCGGTCAGCCGGGAGATAGGTTTTTCCCAGAGCACTGGGCAGACCGGCGAAAGGGTTATGACCCGTCTGCCGTCAAGCTGCATGACCCGAAGCGGCCAGATCTTACAGTCGAAAGGTTTTTCCTCCCCAAGGACGCAGCCTTTTTCCTGGTCAAGCACAGAGCAGAAGTACAATTCCCTATCAGGCTCTTTGTCCATTCGGAAGATAAAGCAGTCGTCTTTGCTGATAAACCTGAGTTCCGGGTAGTCGTCAAGGATACGGTTTTTAAGTTCCGGGGTAATGACCGGAGTCTCCCAGATATCCTCGCTGTTAAAAGAGCAGCAGATACGGCAGTTTTTACATTCTTCTTTAGAAAGTATCTCAGAAAGCATTTTATCACTTCGATCCTTACGTTTGGATTTTAAAGTCGGTCAGGTCTGTTTTTTGGCGGAATAGCTGTCGGCGAATTTGCGGAGCTTATCCACCGTTTCGCTGCTGACGACGTGTTCTATTTTACAGGCGTCCAGCTGAGCGTTTTCCAGAGAGACCCCCAATATCTCGTGCAGGAAAGAAGTGAGCAGCAGGTGGCGGTTATAGACCTCCTCGGCAAGCTGCTGTCCTGCCGGAGTAAGGGTTATCTGACCGGTGGGGGCGAAGTTTATCATTCCGCCCTCACGGAGGATAGACATTGCTCTGCTGACTGACGGCTTTGAGTAGCCAAGTTCCGCCGCTATATCCACCGACCGCACAAAGCCGGTCTTTTTATGGAGTATAAGGATAGTTTCCAGGTAATCCTCGCCGCTTTCATGGATATTCA
>CANRLY010000140.1 GCA_947631585.1 uncultured Clostridia bacterium | reverse complement strand
GGGAGGACCCTTTTTCAAAAGGGTCTCCCCCAATAAACAAAAGCAGGGGCAAGGTATGCTCTTGTGCTGAGGGAGAAAACATGGTATACTATAGTGGGGGTGATATAGTGGAAAAGCTTGACTATCTGATAAACTATCTGCTTTGCGAGAGGGGCGCTGAGGGGAAAATTACGATCCCAGGCAGCGAAAACGAAAAATTCCTGCTTTACAGAAGCCTTGTGAATACCCGTCCTGCCACGAGAGCGGAGGAGGGATTTTTGCAGGCTGAGGACGAATTTCTCACGGAATATATTAAAAACAAGGGCATAACCGATATTGCCGAGCTTTCACCGGAAGAGGATAATATCTACCTGTGGAAAGGGGATATTACCACGCTGAAATGCGGCGGGATAGTCAACGCCGCCAATTCGGGAATGACCGGCTGCTGGCAACCTTGTCACAACTGTATAGATAACTGTATCCACACTTTTGCAGGAGTCCGTCTGCGCTGTAAATGCAGCGAGCTGATGCAGGCGCAGGGTCACGAAGAACCCACAGGCAAAGCAAAGCTGACGCCTGCCTACAACTTGCCCTGCGAATACGTTATTCACACGGTAGGACCTATCGTTCAGGGACGGCTCACAAGGGAGCATTGCGACCTGCTGGAAAGCTGTTACAAAAGCTGTCTTGAAATTGCCGCTCAGAACGAAATAAAGAGCATTGCGTTTTGCTGCATTTCAACGGGAGTATTCGGATTCCCCAGGGAAAAAGCGGCTGAAATTGCCGTCAAGACAGTAAGGGAATTTCTGAAAGAGCATGATATCAAAGTGATATTCAACGTTTTTTCAGAAACAGACTATGGTATCTACAGGCGAATACTGGGCGGAAACTGAGCTTAGAAAGAGAGGCGGAATATGATCTGCATAACAGGCGATACCCACAGGGATTTTGGCAGGATCTTTGATTTCTGTCGGAAAAACGGCACTCAGAAAGACGATATCCTTATCATTCTGGGCGATGCCGGTATCAACTTCTATCTTGATAAACGTGACCTTGTTTTGAAACTTGCCCTTGCCGAACTGCCGATAATGCTTTTTTGTATTCATGGCAACCACGAGGAACGCCCCTACAAGGTCGGCGGCTACGAGGAAATGCAGTGGCACGGGGGACGGGTCTACGTTCAGCCGGAATTTCCGAATCTGATCTTCGCAAATGATGGTGAAATTTACGACCTTGGCGGAAAGAGCGTGCTTGTTATCGGCGGTGCGTACAGCGTTGACAAGAACTACCGTATCCGCAGCCATCTGCCCTGGTTCGAGACCGAACAGCCTGACAGTTCGATAAAAAAATATACAGAGACCCAGCTGGAAAAGCACGGCTGGCGTGTGGACACAGTTTTATCCCATACTGCGCCGCTCAAATTTGAACCGTCGTGGGCTTTTCTTCCGACGATAAAACAATCCATGGTGGATAAGTCCACCGAAAAGTGGCTGGATTCCATCGAGGAGCGATTATCCTACGATCAGTGGTATTTCGGGCATTATCACATCAACGAACACAGCGGCTTCGTAACTGTATTATACGATGAGATAGAAGAATTTGGCTGACATGACAAAGCCGGCGACTCCGATTGCCGCCGGCTTTTTTTATTTGAAAACTATAATTTTTCCACTGCGGAATAGATATCGTCCTTTTCCTCTTCGCTCATCATAAGCTCCGGACTTACGATAAAGCAAGGCGTGCCGTTTGACCTGATGAACGAACCCTTTACATACCTTGTGAAAGCTTCGCTGTTCACTTCCGGCGGAGGCAGCACCTTGTCTGCCTGCACGTCACGGATCTTTACCACGTTATCCGCAAGCAGCCCTATCTCACGGCGGACTCCGCTCTCGTCTGCCGGTCCGGCAAAGGCGATAACTATACACTTTCTGGGGTGTATGCCCATATCCTCATATCGGAATCTTCTTGCTGCGTTTATCACCGGTACAGTTCTTTCCCCCACGGCTGCAACGCCGCTTACATAGTCGGGAAATTCCGGCACAGGCGTAAGCCCCTTATACCTGACTATCTCGGAGATCTGCTCAGTCTCTATGGCAAAAGTCTCCCCCGACACCTGAAACACAAGAAACGACTTCATGGGAACTGAGCGTTCCTCTTCTTCGTCCTCGTCGGCGTTTATATCTCTCAGCTCGTCTGCTTCGCTCATATCGGTTTCCTTTCAGTTTTGTCTTTTTGTAATTATGATCTATGATCTTTCAGTCTGCCAAGAATTATATCCCCTATTTCGGAAAGTCCGGCTTCAACGGTTATTCCGCCCATATTAAGAGCCGACCTTGACATTCCGTAGACCAGGCAGCTTTCCTCGTCCTGTCCGATGGTAAAGCCGCCGGCTTTTTTTATCTGGGTTATGCCCTTTGCGCCGTCTGAGCCCATTCCGGTGAGTATAACTCCGCAAGCCTGCTTTTTGGCGCACTGTGCCACCGACTCGAACATCACGTCAACGGAAGGGCAGTGTCCCGAAACTTTTTTTCCGCTGTCGCAGGTGATGAAGTACCCCTGAGAGTCCCTGAACACACGCATATGTTTATTCCCCTGGGCAATGACCATCATGCCTTTTTTCACATACATACCCGTTCTTGCCTCGCAGACGTCTATATCCGGGAAAAGCTGATCCAGCCGCTGGGCGTAAAGGTAAGTGAACCCCTCCGGCATATGCAGCACCGTTACGCACGGGGGAGTGTTCCCGTCAAATTTGCAAGCTATCTCCGGCAGAGCCTCTGTAGCGCCGGTAGAGCCGCCTATAGCGATGATAGAGCCGTCGTCCCGGATATGTTCTTCCGGCTGGCGGTGTTCCCTGACCGCATAGAGCTTCTTTCCTGCCTTAATTATTTTGGCGCAGTGCGCCGCCCTGACTCTTTCTCTCAGATCTTCGCCGAAATTTTTCAGCGAATCGGCAGAAGTTATCACAGGTTTTCCCACAAAGTCCACCGCACCGGCGTCCAGAGCCTCGAATGCGCTTATCGGCAGCGAGGAGCAGACTATCACCGGTATTGGGAACTGGGGTATCAGCTTTTTCAAAAACTGTATGCCGTTCATTCTGGGCATTTCTATATCGAGAGTCATAACGTCCGGTCTGAGCCTTACTATAAGGTCTCTCGCCTCATAGGCGTCCCCTGCCTCAGCCACGACTTCTATATCCTCCGACTGTTCCAACATTCTGCGAAAAGTTTGTCTTATCAGCGGAGAATCGTCCACTATCAGCACTCTTATCTTTTCACTCATGCTCATCGCCCCCTGTTCTCTCCGAAGCCGTTTTCTGGTAAACAGCGGGACATTGTTTCCGATATCTGGTCTTTGCCGGCATTACTTCGGTATGACCGATATACAAGAACCCGTTTTCCTCGGTGGCGTTGTAAAATCTTTCGCAAAGCGCCTCTTTTGTAGGCGGATCGAAGTATATCATAACGTTTCTGCAAAGTATCAGGTCGAATTTCTTTTTAAAGGTGATAGGTTCCATCAGGTTATGGTAGCGGAACACCACTTCGTTCCTTATCTTATCGCAGACCTGGTACATATTGTCTGACAGTTTCACAAAATACTTATCTATCCACTGCTGGGACAATCCTGCCAGGGCTTCCTTTTTATAAACTGCTTCCTTGGCGGTCATAAGGGCGTTTATGGAGATATCTGTCGCCAGTATCTTGCAGTCCCAGTTCCTTTTTCTCAAGCCGAAGTAATCGTCTATGCACATAGCAAGGTTATACGGCTCGTTGCCGTAGGAGCAGCCTGCGCTCCAGATACGCAGGTCGTGGTCCCTGACGGTCTTTTCCGCCAGCGGCAGGAAGCTGTCCGTCAGGTGTCTGAAGTGCTCCTGTTCTCTCATAAAGTAGGTATGGTTGGTGGTGAGAAGGTTTATAACGTTTGCTATCTCAAATCCGCTTTTATCGTTAAACACTGCGTCAAGGAAAGTTGTGAAGTCAGAAAAACCCCTTTCGCTGACATAGTTAGACAAGCGGTTCTCTATGAGCTGCTGTTTGTTTTCCAGATTGATACCGTACTTTGACCTGACAAAGGTCATGAGCCTCATATAATCGCTTTCCCTGAGCATCTGTCCGTCTCCTTTTAAAGTTTGTCAGCCAATGATCTTATCGTAATCCAGCAGCAGTTTAGGCTGGCTGCCGGTATTGATTATGTGGGACACAAAGCCGTTTTTCCTTATCGACTCCTCGATATCCGACGGTCTGACGTTTTCGGCGTCCACCGCCCTTTCTACCACCAGTCCCACTGACATTTCCTGCACTGTCATTACCACCACGCAGGTCTTATAGTCGTAGTCTCTTTTTCCCAGAGAAAACCTTTTTCTCAGATCTATAACAGGCACGACTTTTCCCCCGTGGTTGATAACGCCGCTTATATATTCCGGCATATGGGGGATAAACGTTATCTCCGGCAGTTCGATTATATCGGTGACCATTTTTATATCCGCCGCATAAAAGACGTCGTCCACCTTAAAGGTAAGTATCTGTCCGCCGTTTTGCACAAGGTCGTCGTAAGAATGTATCATAGTCGGTCTCCTCCCTTCAGGGCAAATATGCCGGAGTCAGATGAATTTTTCTATAACTGTTTTCACATCGAGAATTATGGTGATAGAGCCGTCTCCCAGTATTGAGCAGCCTGACATTCCCTGTTCCTTTATGCCGTTTCTGTTAAGCAGCGGAGAGAAAGGCTTTACCACCACCGACTGGTCCGCCACCACTCTGTCCGCAAACAGGCAGACCCGTTTGCCGTCCGCCTTGCAGAGGATAAGCACGCCGTCCTCCAGCTGTTCGCAGGCGTTTTCGATACCGTAAGCCTTATTCAGGCGAATTATTGGATAGCATTTGCCTCTGAGCCTTACCATTTCGTTTCCGTCGCCGTCAA
>CANRLY010000139.1 GCA_947631585.1 uncultured Clostridia bacterium | reverse complement strand
CTGAGATCACAAAGCCGTTTTACGATAAGGTAAAGGATAAGGACGAGGTCACCAAAATGCAGTATTTGGATCTCCATTTGTGGATGACCGGCGATATCCTGCTGAAAGCCGATAAGATGAGCATGGCGCATTCGCTGGAACTGAGAGTGCCGTTTCTCGATAAAGAAGTCATGAAAGTGGCTGAAAGAATACCGAAAAAGTACCGTGTTACCAAGGAAAACACCAAGTACGCCATGAGGATAGCCGCTCTCAGAGCCTGCCCTCCCCAGACGGCAAACAAAAAGAAACTGGGATTTCCGGTGCCTATAAGGGTCTGGCTGAAAGAGGATAAGTACTATAATAAGGTAAAAGCTGCCTTCACAAGCAGCGCAGCAAAGAAATTCTTCCATGTGAAAAAGCTGGTGGAACTGCTCGATCAGCACCGTGCCGGAGAGTATGATAATTCCCGCAAGATCTGGACGGTCTACAGCTTCCTTGTGTGGTATGGCGTTTACTTCGAAAACGCCCCTGTGTGAAACTTTGAAAATTTGAGAATTTGAGAAACAAAAGGATTCGGAAAGAAGGCGGCAGAATTGGCGCAAGCTAAAGAAAAAAGGAAAAAGCCGGTGCTGCGGTTCAGATTTATTCTGCTGTTTGCTGCGGTGACGCTGGCGGCGATATTTGTTATCTATGTACTGGGGACTTCCCTTGAGGACGTGCTGAAAGAAAAACCCAACTCCCAGCCGGCTGAGACGGGTCAGGAGACGGCGGTGACTACCACTGCGCCGGAGGACAGCGTGGTGTTCGTCCAGACCACTACGGCTGAACCGGAGGAAACCGACCAGCCGGAAAACTAAGCCTATGGCAATAACTGTAATTAATGCAAAATATTTAATTTGTAATTTGTTAATATTTCCCTCATTTTGACCAACTGTAAAGCTTCAATGCTTGCTGTCGGACGATGGGGGATTTTTTTAAGAAAACAAGAAAAAGAGCGAAATTTAAAATTTATTCATACACGGGGGAGTTTTTGTTCATAAAGCCTCGAAACCCCACAGTTGCGCCGCAAAACGTTGTTATGGCTTTTTGCTTTACACCTTGCCGCCTGTAAAGATGGCCGGCTTTATTGTTAAGAAACGGTTAATTAATTTCCGGCAACGTGTGTAAAGCTTTTTTCTTCGGTTTTAAAACTTTGTGCAACCTGCATAAAAGCACAACTTGGGTTTTGTGCCTTATGCCATATTGACATATCAGGGCAAATACTATATACTTGTATATGCTGACCGTTTAAATACCAGATGTTGTGGTTTGACCTTTTCAAAAGGGGAAACGCTAACCGGCTGTATTTTCAGCGGAGAAAGCTCATTTTTACAGCAAAAAAAGTTCATTAAAATAAATAAAAGTTGAGTATGGAGGTACAAAGGCATGATTACGAGGATCAAAAAGAGAGACGGCAGACAGGTAACTTTCAGTATCCAGAAGATAGCCGACGCCATTTTCAAGGCGGCTCAGGCTGTCGGGGGAAATAACTACGATGAAGCGCTGGAGCTTGCCGGAAAGGTCGGCGACCAGCTGATGCAGATGGATAATTCCACACCGTCCGTTGAGGAGATACAGGACGTGGTGGAAAAGGTGCTTATCGACGAGGGTCATGCCGCAACTGCAAAGGCTTATATCCTTTACCGCTCCAACAGGACGAGGGCAAGGGAAATGAATACCAGACTTATGAAAGTCTACGAGGATCTGACTTTCAAGCCTGCCAAGGACAGCGATATCAAGCGTGAAAACGCCAACATAGACGGCGACACCGCTATGGGTACTATGCTCAAGTACGGTTCTGTGGGCGCAAAGGAATTTTACGAGATGTATGTGCTTGACCCCAAACACGCCAAAGCCCACGCCGAGGGCGATATACATATCCATGACCTGGATTTCTATACCCTTACCACCACCTGCACCCAGATAGACCTGACCAAGCTTTTCAAAAACGGCTTTTCTACCGGTCACGGCTACTTGAGAACGCCTAACGATATTTCCAGCTATGCGGCGCTTGCCTGTATAGCTATCCAGTCGAACCAGAACGACCAGCACGGCGGTCAGTCCATACCTAAGTTCGATTACGATATGGCTGCCGGAGTAAGAAAAACTTTCGTGCATAGGTATGTGGAAAATGTCCACAGAGGGCTGGCTCTCCTTGCAGGGGTGGAAGATTCACTGACCGTGGCAAAGGGCATAGCCGCTAAGATCAAGGAAGAAAAGGGAATAGAGCCTGTGCTTTCAGACGACAACGGCTACCGTGAGGCTGAACTGGAAGAACTTCTTAAATACACAGATAAGGAGACCGCTGAAAAGGTGCAGAAGTTTGCTTTTGAAACTTCTGAAAAGGAGACCGACAGGGCGACCTATCAGGCAATGGAAGCTCTTATCCACAACCTTAACACCATGAACTCCAGAGCAGGCGCACAGACTCCGTTCAGCTCCATCAACTACGGAATGGACACCAGCATCGAGGGCAGAATGGTCATCAGGAACGTTCTGCTTGCCCAGGAAGCAGGTCTTGGAAACGGCGAGACCCCTATCTTCCCGATACATATATTCAAGGTGAAAGACGGCGTTAACTACAACCCCACCGACCCCAACTACGACCTGTTCAAGCTGGCTTGCAGAGTCTCCGCAAAGAGGCTTTTCCCCAACTTCTCTTTCATAGACGCACCCTATAACCTCCAGTATTATAAGGAGGGCAACCCCGATACCGAGATCGCATATATGGGCTGCCGTACAAGAGTTATCGGCAACGCCTACGACCCCTCCAGAGAAATAGTTACCGGAAGAGGAAACCTTTCGTTCACCTCCATAAACCTGCCCCGACTTGCAATAAAAGCCAAGGGCAATGTAGGCGCATTCTTTGATTCTCTGGACGAAATGATGGACCTGTGTATCGACCAGCTCATGCACAGATACCGCATACAGGCTTCCAAGAAAGTCAAGAACTATCCGTTCCTGATGGGACAGGGCATATGGATTGATTCCGATAAACTGGACGTTAACGACGAAGTGGGCGAAGTGCTAAAGCACGGTACTCTCTCAGTGGGATTCATCGGTCTGGCGGAATGTCTCAGATCCCTTATCGGCAAGCACCACGGTGAGTCGGAAGAAGCCAGAGAACTGGGACTTGAAATAGTTACCAGAATGAGAGAAAGAATGGACGAGGAGACCAAGAGAACAGGTATGAACTTCTCTCTGCTGGCGACCCCTGCCGAGGGACTCTCCGGAAGATTTTTAAGAATGGACAGAGAACGCTATGGCGTTATCGCAGGCGTTACCGACAGAGAATACTATACAAACTCTTTCCATGTGCCGGTTTACTACCCAATCAGCGCATACGAGAAGATAAAGATAGAAGGTCCCTATCATGCGCTCACCAACGCCGGACATATCAGCTATATCGAACTGGACGGCGACCCCACCACCAACCTGGCGGCGTTTGAGAAGATCGTCCGCTGCATGAAAGAAAACGGCATTGGTTACGGAGCTATCAACCACCCGGTAGACAGAGACCCCGTCTGCGGTTATACCGGAATAATCGAGGATAAATGCCCCATGTGCGGCAGGACCGAGGAGGAGCACCAGAAAGCCTTCGAGCGTATCAGGCGCATAACCGGCTACCTTGTGGGAACGATAGACCGCTTCAACAACGCCAAGAGGGCAGAAGTGACCGACAGAGTAAAGCACGACGTCTGAAAGTTTAAAATCAAAGGAGAGATCTGATGCAACTCAGGATAGCAGGAACAGTGGGGGACTCCATCGTTGACGGACCGGGATTCCGGTTCTCAGTGTTCACACAGGGCTGCCCTCACGGCTGCCCCGGCTGCCATAATCCCCAGACACACGATTTTTCCGGCGGAAAAGTGGTTTCCACCGACGAGATACTGGAAAAGGTCTTTTCCGACCCACTGCTTGACGGCGTGACTTTCAGCGGAGGCGAGCCTTTCTGCCAGGCAAAAGCCCTTGCTGAAATGGGCAGAGCCGTCCGGGAAAAGGGTCTGAACGTTATTGTTTATACCGGTTACCTGTGGGAATACCTGCTGGAACATTCCGATGAGAACAACGGCTATCGGGAACTTATCGACGTCGCCGACTTTATCGTGGACGGCAGGTTCGAGCAGGATAAAAAAAGCCTTGCGCTGCACTTCCGTGGAAGCTCTAACCAGCGTGTCATCGACGTTAAGGAAAGCCTGAAACAAGACCGGGTCGTAATAGCCGAGTGGTAAGGATTATTAAAAGAATTAGTCCCTTATTGATAAATTGATAAGATAAATCGTAATTTTGTTTGCTATCTCAGCTCTGCTGTTGTGGGAGACTCTTTTGAAAAAAGTTCTTCTTCCAAACCTCTCTCTGAAACTCTCATATTTTTTGGCGAGGGGTAATTATCTTATTAATACGCAAAACGCACGATTTATCGCTAGTTTTAAAAAACAAATTACCCCTTCGCCAAAAACAACATAAAAGTCTTTAGAAGGGGGGGTCAACTCTTCCTGTGGAAGAGAGGGGGAGACCTTTCTTCAGAAAGGTTTCCCCCCAATAGCAAAGCCGGTATAGTAAATAGAAGCACCGTCTGTAAGAAGTCTTACAGACGGTGTTTTTTTGTTTATTCAGTTACTGCCGCCGCTCTTGCCGTTTTTGCCGTTGGAGTAGGGGTTCTTGTTCGGGGGGAGGTCGGTCGGCTGGGAAGCCCCCACCAGTATAAACAGAAAGGCGGTCTTGACCAGGGTCGGTATCACCCAGAGCGCCAAGGCTATCCACACCAGGAACATAGGCGTTCCCACTGCAAAATGCAAGACCAGCAAAGCTATCGCCGCCACCAGCAGCTCAAAGTTGAGACAGAGGTTTATTGCAAGGCTCAAAAAGAATCCGCCGCTGCGCCGTGCTTTTCTGAA
>CANRLY010000138.1 GCA_947631585.1 uncultured Clostridia bacterium | reverse complement strand
TTATCTGGACATAAGGGACGATTCGCCTATTTTAAAGGAAGTAAGGATAGTGGACACGCCGGGGCTTTCAGACCTTGACGATCTGGACAGGAAAGTTACGGAGTATCTGGTAAATGCCGACGCTATAATTTATGTGGCAAGTGCGCTGCTGCCGTTTTCTGAGTCGGAGCAGATGTTTCTTATGAGCCACATACAGCCTCAGCGGTTCGGAATGTTGTATGTGCTGGTGAACATGGTAGACGCTCTTTCGTGCAGGGAGGACGTTGACAAGATCATGAACCGCATCACCGAAAAGAGCGAGGAGATAGTTCCCAATGCGGTGGTGTTCGGCATAAGCGGACAGGACGAGTTCTGCCGCAAGCAGAGGCTTCCCAGGGTGCAGAAAGACTTCCGGGATTTTTACGAAGAGCAGTTTTTGAATTTTGAAGTTTCCATAAAGCGTGACATCATAATGCAGAAAGACGTCATCAGGACGAGGCGGGTAATTTCCATGCTGGAGCAGATGCTTGCCGAGACGGACGCCAAGGTAAGAATGTTTCAGGAGATAACTGCGCTTGACAAGCAGAAGATATCCGATGTGACAAAGGAGTTCGAGGACAGGTGCAAGACGTTAGCGGCGGCGCTTGAAGCAAAAAAGCCGGTACTCCGTCTGAGCATGACGGAGATGCAGCAGGAAGCGGAGCGGTGGATGTACGAGTTCTTTGCGAAGCTGAGGGAATCGGTGTTGGAATGTCGTCCCACCGGTGATGAAGAGAACGACATTTCTGCGGAGGACGTGGAAAAATACTTTTACTCCTTTCTGATGGACAAGGTAGGGGAAGCTTACCGCAAGTGCATAGAGACTCACAGGGACAGGATAAACCAGACGGTAGACCAGATGAGCGAGCAGCTTTCCAGAGATCTGGGGATAGCGGATCTATCCGCCGCATCGGGGTACACCTCGGTAGACAAGGTAATGAGCGACTTAAAGCAGAAAGTCACGAGAAAGGTGATGGGGGTAAAGCTTTACGGCACCAGTGAGACGTTCCCATCGGCGGCGATGTCGTCGTTCAGCAGGATACTCAAGCGCAAGAAGCAGACGGACATAATAGACATCACCTTAGAAAATTACGACGACATACGCAACAAGACGGTCAAGGACATAAAGGACGCTTACGAGGACATAAGGTTAAAAGCGGAGCAGCGGTTAGACAGCATTTACCACACTCAGGCGGAGGTGGGCAGAGACACGCTGGCGCAGGCAGGGAACGCTTTAGAGACCTGCGACCCCACGGCATTAGAGCAGGCGTTCAAGAAGATAACCGCCACCATCAGGGAGTCGGACATTGTACTGGAAAAGTACGGTTCTACGGTTAGTTAGAAACATTTAGTTGAAGCAAAGACATTCTTCTTATCAGGAGAATGTCTTTTTTTAAAGCTGCGCAGGGAAGCCGGGGTCAGCGGTGCGGGGCAAGCCCCCGCCCCTCCCACCGGGAGGGGCGCTTTGGCGGCGAAGCCGCCAAAGGAAATGCAGCGAAGCTGCATTTCGGGGCTTGCCCCGAATGTGGAGACCGCACTTACTTGTAGATCTTCAGCTTCCAGCCGACGACGATGAAGTCACGGGTCATTCTGGGGTAAGCCGCCTTGTTGTCGTCGTAGATGCGGTCAACAGTGGTGCCGAACTTCGCCGCTATGCCGCTGAGAGTGTCGCCTTTCACTACAGTGTAAACGCTGTAGCTGCGGTTGTATGACCAGCTCTCTATCGCAGCAGGGCCAAGCCAGCCTTTCTGCTCCGGCAGGTAAAACCAACCGTTCTTCTTCTGGGAAGCCTGCATGACCTTTCCGCCCTGTATTATCGCTTTTGACGGCGTGTCCATGCTGTTTGACTGCCTTACGTTCCAACTGCCGCTCTTTACCCTGATGGTGTAAAGCGACTTCTTCTCCGGCTGGGGGACAGGCTTCTCAGCAACTGCGCCTTTACCGATCAGCTTTTCAAAACCGAACCCGAAGTTCAGGTCTATGAACTTTGAACCTGCTCCGTAGAAACTTCCCGAACCGGTGGAACTGTGCTGCCAGAGCACAAGCTTCTTCTGCTGGGCTTGCAGCAGCTTTCCGAATTTGGTGTCCGGGAACGAGCCTTCCTTTGCGCCCTCGTAATAGTACGCAAGCCATAACGGTCCGCTTAGCTGCTCCGGCAGCAATCGGTCGTACAGCCAGGACACCGAACAGTAAAGCAGCGGAGTGTATCCGGCTTTCTTTATCAGATCTAGCACATAATTGGTAAGCTCTGTGAGCTGCTGCTTGTTAAACTCCAGCTTCGCTCCGCTCTCAAGCTCCAGATCCACCGCCACAGGCGCAGTTATCTTCTTGCCTGAAAGGAAAGAAAGCGCAGTCTGCGTCTGGGAAGCGGCGTTTTTCTTCGCAGAAGCAAAGTCTTTTGAGACCGAACTGTAATGCCATGTGGCAAACATATACGCCCCCAGCGGCATACCGGCTTTTTCGGCGGCAGCGGCAAAGCTGTCGAACTTTGCGTCCTTTGCCGTGCCGTATGCGCACCTTACCATCACAGCGGTAACGTTGCGCAGGGCTGCTGTGGTGAAATTCATTTTTTCCTGAAATCTGGAAATGTCAAGTATCGTACTCATATGTCATTCGTCCTTTCCTGAGTTGTTGTCGTTTTTCAAAATGTCAATGGCTCTTTTAAGCGGCGCAGGCACGGGTATCCCCATAAGTCCGGCGTTTTCAATAAGGGAGACCGCCTCGTTCACCGAATAGGCTGCGGCGACCGCAGTTTTTAAAAAATCGGTGTTCATAAGAACGTCCAGCCGGTGGGCTGCAATTACAAAAAACAGCGTCACCACTTTCTTGCTGATGCCTTTCCAGCCTGCGCCTGATTCCAGCGAACCGCCCTTGGAGTTGGGCGACCTGCCGAACACCCCTGCCACTATAAGTCCGGTGAGAAAGTCCGCAGCCATCAGCACCAGCAGAGTCACAAGCTCTTTGGTAAAGCCCCCGAACAGCTTTGCAGCCACAGCCGCCGCTATCCCGGAAGCCGCCATAAGTTTGGTTTTAAGCGTCATATTCCCACCTCGCTCACTGTTCCAGCCAGACGCTGAAGATACGGGTACATCTGGTGTTGGCCGAAAAATCGTACACCATCGGGTAACAGGGCCGGTTCACGCCGGAAATATCCAGATAGACGTTGAACGCATCGGTTTCCTCAGTGCCGACTCTTCCGCCTGCGGAGACGGCTGCTTGTTCTGCAAAAACGCCTCCGGCAAGCTCGGCAGGGTCGTCCGAACCTATTTTATAGCCGTAATATGCGCCTTTTATCATATCACGGTACATTCGCACGATTATTGGCGCAGTCATGCGGAAGCAGAGTTTGCGGTAAGGGGTGAAGTCCACCGGCAGCAATGTCTGGCAAGAGCCGAAAATGCCGGGGGTAGTGCCGTTCAGCCTGATGTGATCTTCAAATTTGCCGAAGCCGTCGGCGATTGCAGCGTGACCTGTCCAGCCGCCGGTGAGCAAGGTCTTTTCGTCGCCGTGGTGGTAAAGGTAGGTGCGCTGTTCTTCCGGAGTTTCCTTAAAGACATCGAGGGAAGCCAGGTGGCTGCTCACCTGAGAAACGGCGTCCTGGTCGTGAGCGCCGTCATACGCCGCAACAGAGCTAATTACCGGGTCTCCGGCTGTAGAGCTGACAAAGGTGAGCTGTTCTGAGAGCGGAACGTTTTGCCGGGTTATGACAAATTCCCCATCGAGATAGGCGGTCAATTCTTCGCCGGAGCAGACCAGAGCGATAGTGTGGAAATCGTTATTGTTTGTCACGCAGACGTGAGCGGAATAATTGACGGCGTCGCCTGAATAGAAGCGCATTTCCACCGCCGGAGGGACATACTGGATAGTCAGTCCGTGGCTTTCATCGGACATCATTTTTACCACAGGGCTATTGGGAGTTCCCATAGTTCCGATTCTCATTCGTATATAATATGTACGGTGGTCGTGATCGGTGCCGCTCAGGTCAAAGGTGAGTTCGCCCTGGCGCAGTCGAGGAGCAGGGGAAGTCATATAGCAGCAGTCGGAGAGGTGGGTATGTTCCGCCAGGGTCTTTTCGCCGGTGGCGAGGTCAGTCCAGCTTCCTGAGGAATTTTTCGGGTCGTTGGGGTCGGTCGTTCCTTTAAAAGAGCTGATGGCGTAAAAGTGGTTCAGGCTGGAGCGGAATGGCATATCGTCGCAGCAAGCGGAGCGTTCCCAGACGATCTTTGCGCCAAGTTTGAGAAAATTCACGGCAGCATCGCCGAAGCGCAGGTCTGAGATCTGTTTAGTGTTCATGGGTCAAAATGGTTCTCCTTTCTTATTATAACTGTAAAATACTAGTTTTGCAACCTCAAAGTGGGGTGAAGCAAAAAGGTGGAAGAATTGCAGGTCTTCACTAACAGCCCAAAACCCCCGAAAAGTTGCACGTTTTCATGCAACTATTAACAAAAAAGTTTTTAGTTAAAAGATTTTTTGTAGGAACTTACAAAAGCGGCGGGAGAAATTTGTGGAAAACGGAGAGGGGGAGTATGAAAGGCAACCCCTGCTAGAGGCAAGAGGACGAGAAGCAAGAAGCAAGAGCCAACCTTACGGTTGGGTAACCCCACCCCCTGTAGCTAACGCTACTTTCCCCCTCTCCATCGGGGAGGGGGTTCTCGGCAAGGCGAACAACCTCGGCAAGGGGGGACTCAACATCGGAGAGAAAAATCAACCCCACCCCTACTAGAGGCTAGAGGACGAGAAGCAAGAGGCAAGAGAGACCCTACCCCCTAGCAACTCCGTTGCTTTTCCCCCTCCCCAATGGGGAGGGGGAATCGGTAAGGGGAACAGCCTCGGAAAAAAAGGGGGGGTAATAATCGCCAGTTAAAAATGTTGCCCTACCCCCTGTAGCTATCGCTACTTTCCCCCTCCCCATGGGGGAGGGGGTTCTCGGCAAGGCGAACAACCTCGGCAAGGGGGGACTCAACATCGGAGAGAAAAATCAACCCCACCC
>CANRLY010000137.1 GCA_947631585.1 uncultured Clostridia bacterium | reverse complement strand
CGTTTTTGCCGGAAATTATTTCAACTTTCTGTCCCAGAGTTTCTCTGAGGGCTATTTCCAGTTCCCCGAAAACGGCAGGTCTTTCAAAATACTTTCCGTCCCTGCTGCGGGGGCTGGGCTTATCTTCCCGAAGGCTTGCCACCGCCTGTTCGGTCTGTCTGACGGTGAGTTTTTTCTCTGCCGCTTCCTTTGCCAGCCGGAGCTGCTGCTGCTTATCGGCTACCCCAAGGAGGGCTTTTGCGTGTCCCACCGTGATAAGTGAATCCTGCAACATCTGCATTACGTTTTCTTCCAGTTCCAGCAGTCTCAGCGAATTTGCCACCGAAGCCCTGGATATCCCCACCGTTTCAGCCACTTCGTTCTGGGTCATTCCGAACTCGTCTATCAGTCCTTTAAAGCCCTTTGCTTCCTCGATAGGGTCAAGGTCCTCCCTTTGGAGGTTTTCTATAAGCGCTATCTGGGCGGTCTCCTTATCGGAAAGTTCCCTTATCACCACAGGGACTTCCTGCAAACCTGCCATTCTTGCGGCACGCCAGCGTCTTTCACCGGCAACTATCTGGTAACTGCCGTTTTCAAGGGGTCTTACCAGCAGCGGCTGGAGCACCCCATGCTTTTGCACAGACTCCGCCAGTTCTGCGATAGCCTGCTGGTCAAATCGGGTACGGGGCTGTTTCTTATTAGGTTCAAGTGCGGAGACCCTCAGCGTGCGCAGATCCTTCCCGGACTCCTCCACGCTGTCCATAAACAGGGTATCCATTCCTCTTGCCAGTCTTTTTTTTGCCATACGAGATCTCCTTTTACAATTCTGCGATCTGTCTTATTCAGTACGTCCTGTGGGATCTATCCCCCTGAAAAGCTGGTACTCTCCTATCCACGCCAGCTGTATATCCCTTGCTTCGCCGTGACGGTTCTTAGCGATACGGCAGTCCACCTTATTTCCTGAGCTGGAGCTTTCCTCATAGTAAGCGTCTCTATGCAGGAAGATGATTATATCTGCGTCCTGCTCTATAGAACCTGAATCTCTCAGGTCTGAGAGCATAGGGGGCTTGACGTTCTTTTCCCTTTTTTCAACACCTCTTGACAGCTGGGAAAGAGCTATTACCGGCACGTTCATTTCCTTTGCCATAAGCTTTATCTGTCTGGTTATCTCAGAGATCTCGGTCACACGGTTGGTATGCTTATTGGGGCTTTCCATCAGCTGTATGTAATCTATTATCACCAGCCCGAGATCTTTCATTCTGCGCAGCTTTGCTTTCATCTTGGGAACGGTCATTCCGCCGGAGTCGTCCATATATATAGGAAGCGCCGACAGTATCTCAGCTCCCTGCGCTATCTTGACCCATTCTTCGGCGGTTATCTGTCCCGAACGGAGGTTATGGTTATTCACCAGGCTCTCAGAGGACAGCATACGGGAGACCAGCTGTTCTTTTCCCATTTCAAGAGAAAAGATAGCCACCGGCTTTCTGTTCCTTTTGCAGGTATTCACCGCTATATTCAGCGCAAACGCTGTTTTTCCCATACCCGGTCTTGCGCCGATGACCAGCATATCCGACTTATTAAGTCCGCCGATGACCCTGTCAAGCTGTGCAAAGCCGGTAGGCTGACCCAGGTACTCGGAGGCGTTCTCTCCGCTTATCTGACCAAGTCTTGTCATGGTATCGAGCAGCACCGAATCTATCCTTGTCAGTCCGGTGACGTCTCTGCCCTGGCGGATACTATATATCTTTTCTTCTGCGCTGTCTATCATTTCGGAAGCGTCAGCCGTACCCTCTGTCGCCATAGCGATTATCTCGTCGGCAGCGGTTATCAGCGAACGCACATAGTACTTTTCCTCAACTATATCACAATAGCTTTCTATATTGGAAACGGAGGGTATGCTTTCCATAAGACCTTTCAGGTAGGTCCTTGCCATGGCGGAGCTTTCAAACACGCCCATATCCACCGCTTCGTTCATAACGGTGATAAGGTCGGCGTTCCTGCCGTTTGAGAACATTCGCATTATTATGCTGAAAAGTTCCCTGTGCTGCTGGCTGTAGAAACATTCCGGCTTAAGTCTTTCCAGCACTGTAGGAAGGACTTCCGGCGCAAGCAATACGCCGCCCAGCACGGTCTGTTCAGCTTCCAGGCTGAAAGGCATTTCCCTGCCGCTAAGGCTGCTGTTCAGCGAAATATCCATTTCAGTTCTCCTCGACCTTTATTTTAAGAGAGCAGTTCACTCCCTGACCCAGTTTGATATCCGCCGAATACTCGCCAAACGACTTTATCTCGCTGTTCAGGCTTATTTTCTTTTTATCCACCGTGACGCCAAGCTGTTCTTTGAGCTTTTCGGAGACCACCGCTGCGGTCACAGCACCGAAGAGCTTTCCCCCCTGACCTGCCCGTGACTTTATAGTTATCTCCTTGCCGCCTATCTTTGCGGCGACAGCTTCGTTTTCCTGTTTTTCCACTTCCAGCTTATGCTGGGCGGAATTTTTCTTTCCCTGAAGGTCGTTGAGGTTGCCGGCGGTAGCTTCAAGAGCCAGTCCTCTTGCCACAAGGAAGTTCCTTGCATAGCCGTCGGAGACATTGATTATATCCCCGGCTTTGCCTGAGCCTTTTACGTCTTTGAGCAGAATAACTTTCATTTTCTATAACCTCCGTAATGCCGTATTTATTTTAATGTGACTTTTTCTTTGCTCTTGCGCTTTTTTCCTGTTCGGCAAGGTACTCGTCTATCTGTTGGAAGATCATTTCCTTGACGCCGGTGAGGGAACGTTTAAGCTGTGCGCCCGCCATAGTCTGGTGACCTCCGCCGCCCAGGGCTTCCATTATCACCTGGACGTTGAATCTACCCATGCTCCTTGCGGAGACGTAGACTGTTCCGCCCTCCTCGTACATAACGAAAGAAGCGTCCACGCCGTTTATTCCCAGGAGTTCGTCCGCCGCCTGGGGAGCGGCTGTCCGCATAGAGGAAGAAGTAGCCCTTGCGGTCGCCACTGCGCATCTCTCGTAAACTTCGCAGTTTGTGATGAGCATAGATTTCTGCTGATATGTATCTATAGAATTTGAGAACAGTTTTTTCACCGAAACGGTATCTGCGCCTTTCAGCCGCAGGTAAGCCGCCGCTTCAAAAGTTCTCACGCCTGTTCTCATAACGAAGTTCTTGGTATCCAGCATTATTCCTGCCAGCAAAGCTTCCGCCTGGGGAGCGGTGAGCTGCACTTCGTCCCCGAAATACTGCACCAGTTCGGCGACCATTTCAGAAACTGAGGACGCCTGTGGTTCATGGAAGAAGATAACAGCGTTATCGATGTACTTGACCATTTTCCTATGGTGGTCTATCACCACCACTGTTTCCGCCGACTTATAGAGGTCTGCGCTGTCCACGAAGTCGGGGTTATGGGTATCGACTATCATCACCACTGAGTTCTCGTCCATTTTAAACATAGCCTGGGTTGGGGTCATATAGAAGTCGCTGCCGCCGTTATCGCTGATATAGTCGATAAGTGGTTTTGCCAGGGTCTTTTCAAGGTCGGTGACCACATAAGCCGGTTTGCCCAGGCATCTGACAGCTGCGCACAGACCGGTAGCCGAGCCGATGCTGTCCATATCGCCCATTTTATGTCCCATGATAAAGACCATATCGTTAGAAAGCACCAATTCCTTGATAGCGGAAGCGATTATACGGGTCTTGACCTTAGTTTGTTTTTCAACGCCGTTTGACACGCCGCCGAAGAACTCGAAGCCGTTTTCGGTCTTGACTGCCGCCTGGTCTCCGCCTCTGCCGAGGCACATATCCAGCGCCTGCCGTGCGAATTTTTCGCTTTCTGCCAGATCTTTTGCGCCATGTCCCACCCCTATGGAGAGGGTGAGGTTACGTCTTTCGCCGACGACTATTTCCCTTGCCTTATCCAATATCTGGAATCGGTTTTTTATCATAACTGCCAGGTGTCGTTCTTCCACGATAAGCATAAACTTATCGGCAGAAATTTTTCTTGAAAGTCCGGTAGTAGGTTCCATAAAGCTTTCCACAAGTTTTTCTATTTCTACCACCGTATGGGATCTTTCGCTGTCCTTAGCGTTCTGGAGGAGTTCCTCGTAGTTATCTATACTCACCATCATTACTGTAGGACGGGACTGTTCATACTCGAACTGGAGTTCCACCATTTCGGTGACATCGTCCAGATAAAGCACGGTGAGCAGGCTTTTTTCGTTGCTTCTTCTAAGGCCTTTGAGCTGGTAGAATCTATTATTAAGGTGGAGCATACTGCCGTTTTCGGAAAAAGCGTCGTCAAGTTCCACATTAAACAGCTGGGAGACAGTTTTGCCGAAAGAGTCCACGCCGTCGAAGATATTCTCATCGAAGAGTTTATTAGTCCAGACCACTGCGCCGTTCTCATCAACTGCGAAAGCCGGAGCCGGAAACAGGTACATAGAGTCCCGGTGGGCGGCATTCAGGTTTCTGGCGAAGAAAGCGACATTTTTTCTGAACCTGCCGTTTGAGATGATAAAGACGGCTCCCAGAGAGACAGCGCCCACTGCTGTAACAGCCAGCAGCACGCCGCCAAATATCTTATCGCTCTTGTAGACCTGCCAGGACGCCAGCAGAGAGCAGGCGGTCAGCAACATAAGCGCCACGGCAGCGGCGGCATTTTTACCTTTCAACGGTCACACCTCCAAATTTCAGGGGATTTATTTTTTACGGGCTTGCTCCCCCTCGCTTCGCTCGGGGCTGAGACCCCGGGCGGCGGCAGCCGCCCGGGTGACCCACCTCCCGGAGGGAGTGGGGATTCTTTCCGGGGGTTGCACCCCCTGCGTGGGGGCTTCTCCCCTCGCTTCGTTCGGGGCTGAGACCCCGGGCGGCGGCAGCCGCCCGGGCGACCCACCTCCCGGAGGGAGTGGGGATTCTTTCGGGAATTGCCCCCTGCGTGGGGGCTTCTCCCCTCGCTTCGCTCGGGGTTTGAGACCCCGGGCGGCTGCCGCCGCCCGGGTGTCCCACCTCCCGGAGGGAGTGGGAATTCTGCCCCCTATCT
>CANRLY010000136.1 GCA_947631585.1 uncultured Clostridia bacterium | reverse complement strand
GGAGGTGATGTAATACCCAATAGCAGGGATACTTTCACCGAGTCGGGTATCTCCCCGAACACCCTGCCGGTGCTGACTGCCACGGTCACCCCGGCGGCTGCGGCTTTTTCCACCGCCGCAGCGTTAGCGTCCGAAACAATGTTTGGACTTTTCAGAAAAGTTCCGTCAAGATCTAAAGCGATAAGTCTTATTTTCATTCTTATAGTCATACCTTTCAGTAATATTTGCCTCACGCACTGCTTTTCTTATGGTAAGCACATCTGCCGGCGGAACTGACAGCCGCCCTGCGCCCATGCGTATAAGTTCAGCGGTAACTTCTCCGTCCGCCGCCAGTTCGCCGCATATGCAGCAGGGTATTCCCGACTTTTTCGCATTTTCAGCCGTAAACCCAATAAGCCGCATGACCGCCTTGTGCCTGCCGCTGTCGTACCCGTCCAAACGGTGGTTGGAACGGTCGGCAGCCAGTACATACTGAGTCAGGTCGTTAGTTCCGATGCTGAAAAAATCAGCCTGCTGTGCAAGTATGTCGCTTGTTATCGCCGCAGCCGGAGTTTCTATCATTATCCCCACCGGGATATTTTTGTCAAACGGTACTCTTTGCGCCGCCAGTTCCTCTTTAAGCTGAAAAAGCAGGCTTTTTGCCCTTTTCAGTTCCCAGAGGGAAGTTACCATCGGGAACATCACCGAAACGTTCCCATAAGCCGAAGCCCTCAGTACAGCCCTTAGCTGCACGGCGAAAATATCCGTCCGCTCCAGCAGCAGCCGTATGCCCCTTTTGCCAAGAGCCGGATTTTCCTCCTGCTCTCCGCCCAGCAGACCGCATACCTTGTCTGCGCCCAGGTCGGCAGCCCTGATGACAAGCGGTTTTCCGCAGAGCCTCTGCGCCGCCTCTTTGTATATGCAAAACTGTTCCTCCTCGCCGGGAAGACTATCTCTTTCCATAAAGAGAAATTCGCTCCTGAAAAGCCCGATACCTCCGGCATCGTTCCTGACAGCCAACTCCACGTCCTCTGCGCAGGCGGCGTTTGCCAGAATTTCTATTCGCCTGCCGTCAGCGGTGATATTTTCTTTCCCGATAAGCGCACGCTCCAGCTGTTTTCTTTCCAGATGTTCTCTCAGCTTTTCGTTTATGACCCCAATAGAAATGCCGTCGGGAGAGATGATGAGCCGCCCGTCAAAAGCGTCCACCGCCGCAAAGCAGCCGTCGTACTTTTCCAAAAGACTGCCGCCTGTTCCCACTATAGCCGGTATTTCCATGCTCCTTGCAAGTATGGCTGTGTGGGAATAAGCCGAGCCTTTTCTTGTGACAAAAGCCAGCGTTTTCTTTTTGTCCAGCAATGCGGTCTGAGCCGGAGAAAGATCGTCAGCGCAAATTATGCAGGCGTCCGTCTCTTCGGGAATATCGCTGTCCTCAGCGTTTCCGCCCAGAATACCGCATATTCGCTTTGCTGCGTCAGAAAGATCTTCCCGACGGCTGGAAAAGCGATCGTCGCCGGTCTGTGCCAAAAGCTGCCCGAAAGCCTCCGCCGCCGCAGTCACCGCATTTGCGGCTGCCATGCCATGCCCGAAAATATTGTCTTTCACCTGACTGCAAAAGTAAGGGTCGCAGACCAGAGCCTGCTGCACCTGAAACATTTCAGCCGCTGACTTTCCTGCTGAAGCTGCCGCCTGTTCTTCCAGCCTTTTCAGCTGTAAGACCGCCGCTTTGCCTGCCGCAGAGAACCTGTCCCATTCGGCGCAGGGGTCGTCTGTTCCCACCGAGACCGCTTGACCGGAGTTTTCCTGTTTTCCCAGAAATCGTATTTTTCCAAAAGCCGCCCCACGGCTCACCGCTTTGCCGACAATAGTTATCATTGCTTCCTCTTATATTATAGAATATTTTTCCTGATATTGCAAGACGTATTGCAACATTTGTGACCCGCGCCACAGAGTTATTATCTGCCGGCTCATAAGATACTATTCTGAAAAAGCTTGTCCCTGTCGGTTCTTAAATCGCTTCTTTGCTAATAGAATTAACTGAAAGAAAAATCAAAGGAAGTGTTTTTATGAAAAAAAGATATCTTAACACAAAAGCAGGGAAAGTCGTTCTTGCGGCGATGACTGCGGCGGCTCTCCTCAGCGGCTGCGGACAAAGTATCTCTCGGGCGGAGAAAACAGCCGCAAGGTCTGAGACTTTACAGACAGCCAAGCTCAGTCTGTGCGGAGGTTCGCCCGTGCCGGAAAGGGAACTTTCCCTTGCCGCCAATACGGCGTTTCCGCAGATGAGCCAAGCCCCCTCAGCTGACAGCTATACCCCCCTGAACTTCGAGACCCAGCGTTCTTTCTGGTTTTCCTATATCGATATTGCGGATATGCTCCAGGGCAAAAGCGAGAGCAGCTTCCGTGATTCGGTGGGGGAAGCGTTCGCAGCGGCTTATAATTCCGGCTTTAACACAGTGTACGTCCACGTCAGACCGTTCGGGGACGCCCTCTATGATTCCGACTATTTCGCCCCGTCCAGGTATTATACCGGAACACCCGGCGCAGCTCCGCAGTTTGACGCTTTGGAGATAATGGTGGAACAAGCCCACCGCAACGGACTTTCCATTCATGCGTGGATAAACCCCCTTCGCTGCGAAAAGCCGGAGAATATCGGCGCAGACGACAGCTTCCCTATTAATAAATGGTATAATTCTCAGGAGTATAACGGCAGGTATGTGGTCTACGACGAGCAAAGCGGCAGGCTCTGGCTTGACCCTGCCTACCCGGAGGTGAGAGAACTTATCTTTTCCGGCGTAAGGGAGATCTGCCAGAATTATAAGGTGGACGGCATACATATCGACGACTACTTCTACCCCACTACAGATGAGAGCTTTGACCGGGAGGCGTTCCTTGAGTCGGGCAGACAGTCCCTCAGCGATTTCCGTCTGGAAAACACCGACCTGCTGGTCATGGGCATTTACAATACCGTCAAGCAGTGCGGAAAAGACCTGCTTTTCGGCATTTCCCCCCAGGGCAATATCGACAATAACTATAAGCAGCTCTACGCAGACGTGAAACGCTGGGCTTCGGAAAAAGGCTGGTGCGACTATATCGTTCCCCAGGTGTACTACGGCTTCGATAATAAGACCCAGCCGTTCGAGCAGGTGGTGGAAGAATGGAGCAGGCTTTGCGGAGAAAATACCAAACTTGTTATAGGTCTTGCCTTTTATAAGATAGGAAATGAGGAAGAATTTACCGATACCGACGGCATAATCGCAAAACAGATAGAATGTTGCCGGAAACTGGATAACTACAGCGGAACAGCTCTCTATAGCTTTAAAAGTATGTTCTTTCCGGATAGCGGTCATACCGCCCGTGTTTTCAGGGAACTGGACCTGGCGTTTCGGGCGCTGGACAACTGAAAATGCAAGTTTTAAAGACCGTTCTTGCATTATCTTTCCCCTCATTGGTAAAAAAATTATAAATAATGGATTTTTTTTAGGCTTTGTTATTGACTTTTTGGAAGAAATAAGGTATACTTGATTCATAAATTTTTTATAAGTGAGGGGTTTAAACAATGGAGTTTAAAAACGAGTACCTCCAGGGCGTGTACGACAAGGTGTGTCAGAGAAACCCGGGAGAAAAAGAGTTCCTTCAGGCTGTAAAAGAAGTTCTTGAGAGCCTGGAGCCGGTAGTTGAAAAGAGACCGGACATCGTGGAAGCAGGGGTCATCGACAGGATAGTTGAGCCTGAAAGGCAGATAATCTTCCGTGTTCCGTGGGTGGACGACAACGGCAAGGTGCAGGTCAACCGTGGATTCAGAGTTCAGTTCAACTCTGCTATCGGTCCTTATAAGGGCGGACTGAGACTTCACCCGTCAGTGTGCGCTTCTGTTATCAAGTTCCTGGGATTCGAGCAGATCTTCAAGAACAGCCTTACCGGACTGCCTATCGGCGGCGGAAAGGGCGGTTCCGACTTCGACCCCAAGGGCAAGTCTGACGCTGAAGTTATGAGATTCTGCCAGAGCTTTATGACCGAGCTTTGCAAGCATATCGGCGCTGATACGGACGTTCCTGCCGGCGATATCGGAACAGGCGCAAGAGAGATCGGATTTATGTACGGTCAGTATAAGAGACTGAGGAACGAATTTACCGGCGTTCTCACCGGAAAGGGTCTTTCCTACGGCGGATCTCTTGCAAGAACAGAAGCTACAGGTTACGGTCTGTGCTACTATACCGCTGAGATGCTCAAGTGCATGAAGAACGACAGCTTCCAGGGCAAGACCGTGGTAATTTCCGGTTCCGGAAACGTTGCCATCTACGCTACCCAGAAGGCTACCGAACTGGGCGGAAAAGTAGTTGCTCTGTCCGACTCTAACGGATATATCTACGATCCTAACGGCGTTGACCTTGCTGTTGTTAAGCAGATCAAAGAGGTCGAAAGAGGAAGGATCAAGGAATACTGCAACAGAGTTCAGGGTGCGACCTATACAGAGGGCTGCAAGGGCATTTGGACCATCAAGTGCGATATCGCTCTGCCTTGCGCTACCCAGAACGAGCTGGACGGCGAGTCTGCCGATATCCTTATCAAGAACGGCGTAATGGCTGTGGCAGAGGGCGCAAATATGCCTTCTACTCCCGACGCTGTGGAGAAATTCCAGGCTGCTGGCGTGCTCTTTGGACCGGCTAAGGCTGCAAACGCAGGCGGCGTTGCTACTTCCGCTCTTGAAATGTCCCAGAACAGCGAGAGACTTTCCTGGACATTCGAGGAAGTTGATTCCAAGCTGAAAAATATCATGATAAACATTTTCCATAATTCTTACGATGCCGCTAAGGAATACGGCATGGAGGGCAACCTTGTTGCCGGTGCAAATATCGCAGGCTTCCTGAAAGTTGCCGACGCTATGCTGTGGCAGGGTATCTCCTACTAATGGCGTAAACTGAAAATTAATGCGATCTAAGCCTCTGTCGTCCGATGGAGGCTTAATTTGCATTTGCCATTAAAAAGCGTGTAATTGGTACTTGAACTGAAAAGATATTTGTGTTACAATGTAAGTGTGTGCAGCTCATGCCAACTCAGACGGGAAACGTGGTTTTGCCGGCAG